>JAWOFB010000159.1:0-12178 GCA_046482445.1 Ectothiorhodospiraceae bacterium
GCCGTCGATCACCACCATGCCGCCATCCGGATCCAGCCCGGCCGTATTGAGGTCGGCAACCAGTTCCGGATACTGGCGCAGGTCCAGGAAACGCCAGCCCCCGGTGGCCGCCGGATCCAGTCCGGCCACGAACTGGCGGCAGAACGGGCAGCCGCCGTCGTAGAGCACGGTGGTTGTATCAATGTCGCGCAATTCGACGAGTCGCAAGAGTGCCTCCACGGCGCTGGCTACCGGGTGGCCCCTTCGGCCAGGGTGCGCGCCGTCCATCCGCGCAGGATGCCGAATGCTCGCCCGAGTCGCATCCTCGTCCACTGTACCCCCGAGTTAACGGCGGCCGGGCGCCGGAAACGGCCCGTTGCGGGCCACCCTGAAGTGGCACGCCAGCGTGGCTGGCCGCCGGCTGGTATCCTCCCGCCATGGCAAAGACTCTGGTTCTTGGTGGAATCCGCTCCGGTAAGAGCGACGTGGCGGAGCGGGTGGTGGCCGCGTCCGGCGCGCCCGTTTGCTACGTGGCGACTGCCACCGCGGGCGATGACGAGATGGCGGCGCGCATCCAGCGTCACCGGGCGCGGCGGCCGGCGGACTGGCAGATGGTGGAGGAACCGCTGGCCCTGGGCCAGGTCCTGGCCGCGCGGGATACGCCAGCGCCGGCGCTGTTGATCGATTGCATGAGCCTGTGGCTGAGCAACGGCCTGGCGGCCGGCGAGGCGACCTTCACCGCCGAGCGCGAGGCCTTCCTCGAGGCATTACCGGACTATCCGGGGCCGGTCGTAGTGGTGAGCAACGAGATCGGGCTGGGGCTGATCGGCATGGACCCGCTCACGCGCCGCTTTGCCGACGAGCTGGGCTGGCTCAACCAGGCCCTGGCTGGCTGCTGTCACAACGTGGTGATGAGCATCGCCGGGCTGCCGCAGGTACTCAAGGGGCAGCTGCCGGGGTCGGCGGGTTAGTGTCCTTTAACAAAAGTTCGTACGTTTGATGCGCCCCAAGGGGCCGGTATCGCAAGGCCGCGACGCGAAGGCGTGGCGAGACCACGTCGAGCGGCGCCAACGCCGCAAGACCGGCCCCTCGGGGCGCCCGCAGGGAGGCTCTGCCGCGTCGCCAGCGCGGCGTTGCGCCTCCTCTTTGTGGCGTCACTACGCCTTCGTCGACGCGCCTTGCTCTGACGACGCTGGAGCCTCATCAAGCGCACGAACTTTTGTTAAAGGACACTAGTTCGCGCCCGAGAGGACCAGTGCCGCCGTGAGCAGGGTGACGGTCTCCAGGGTCTCGACCAGGGCGCCGGCGGTGTCGCCGGTAAAGCCACCCAGCAGCCGGCGCATGAGCCGCCCCGCTCCGGCCAGAACCAGGGCCGCGACGGCGACCATGGCAATGCCGGTCCAGCCGCCGACAATGACCGCGATGAGCACCGCTCCGGCCATCGTGATCAGCAAAGTGCCCTCCGCCAGGTACCGGGCACCCGGCTCACCCAAGCCACCGGGGCGCACGTAAGGCAGTAATGGGAACAACAGCGCGCAACCCGTGCGTGCCAGCAACGGCGCCAGCAACAGGCCGATCCAGCCAGCGGGCTCCCACAGCAGCGCGGCCACGGCGGTGACCTTGCCCAGCAGGGCCAGCACGACGGCCACCACGCCGGCGGGGCCGCAGGTGGGGTCTTTCATGATGGCCAGCATGCGCTCGCGGTCGCCGTGGGCACCCAGCCAGGCGTCCGCAGTGTCCGCGAGGCCATCCAGGTGGAGGGCGCCGGTGAGCGCGGCCAGCAGGGCGACCAGGATTGCGGCAACCGGCGGCGCTGCCAGGCCCAGGGCAACGGCCCCGGCCGCGGGTAGCGCCAGGGCGATCCCAAGCCCCAGGCCAACCAACGGGTACATGGCCACGGCCATGCCCTGATCGCGCTCGCCGGTATCCGCCGGCAGGCGCACCGGGATGCGTGTGAGAAACGCGACTGCCAGCAGCAGGCCGCGCATCATGCCGGCGGTCCCCCGTGGCTCATGAGGCAGCTCAGCACCCCGTAGTCGGTATGGTCCACGCGCACCCGGCTGCGGCAGGCGTAAGGCACGTTCAGGCCGGCCATGGTGCGCTGGGGCGGGATACCCAGCACACAGGCGATCATCATGCGGATGACCGCGCCATGGCCAACCACCAGCACGTGCTGGTCGCGTACGGTCTCGTGCCACCGTCCCCAAGCATTTGCGACTCGCGCGTGGAAGTCGCTGAGGGTCTCGCCGCCGGGCGGAGGGTAGCGGTCGCCATCGGACCAGAACGCAGTGAGGCGCTCTCCGTCCTGCGCCAGAATGGTCTCGGCCTTGAGCCCCTCCCAGCGGCCGAAGGAGATCTCCTTGAAGTCGGGTTCCACCCACAGCGGGATGCCGCGCTCGCCGGCCAGCGCCTCGGCGAAGGCATGGCAGCGCACCAGCGGCGAGGTGATGATCGCGTCCCACGTCTCCGGCGGCTCGGTAGCCGCGCGCATCTGCTGCCAGCCCACGGCGTCCAGGGGATCGTCGCGGTGGCCGCGATAGAGCTGTCCGCCCTCGGGCTGGCCGTGGCGGAGCAGGTCCAGCCAGGTGCCACCATTAGCTGCCATCACTCACCCCGGCTTCGTCGAAGGTGGCCATGCCCGCGTGAACCGCGCAGGCCGAGCGCAGGACGGACACGGCTACCGCCGCGCCACTGCCCTCGCCCAGGCGCATGCCCAGGTCCAGCAGCGGGTCGGCCTCCAGGCCGGCGAGCACCCGGTCGTGACCGGCCTCGGCGGAGCGGTGCCCGAAGTGCAGCCATGCGGCCGCGTCCGGTGCGTGGCGGACGGCCACCAGCGCGGCGACGGAGACGATGAACCCGTCCACCAGGACCGGGATGCCTCGGTGCGCCGCCCCCAGGATGGCGCCGGTAATGGCGGCGATCTCCAGGCCGCCCAGGCTGGCCAGTACCGCCATGGGGTCGGTGTCGCCGCCGTGGCGGTCGAGTCCGCGGGCGACGGCCGTGTGCTTGCGCGCCAGGCCCGCGTCATCGACGCCGGTGCCCCGGCCCACCAGGTCCGCCACCGGTGCCCCCAGCAGGGCACAGGCCACGGCCGCGGCACTGGTGGTGTTACCGATGCCCATGTCGCCGGCGATGAACAACTGGCTGCCCGACTCCGCCGCCCGTGCGGCCGCGGCGTCGCCCACCGCCAGGGCGGCGTTGCATTCGCTCGCGCTCATGGCCGGCTCGCGCGCGAGGTTCCGGGTGCCGGACGCGACACTGGCATCCAGCACACCGGGGAGGGCTTCCACCGGCTGGCGCGCGCCCACGTTGACCACTTCCAGCCCGGCGCCGAGCTCGCGGGCGAGCACGCTGATGGCCGCACCGCCCCCGGCGAAGTTGCGGATCATCTGGGCCGTGACGTCCTGGGGGAAGGCCGAGACGCCCTCGTCGCAGACGCCGTGGTCGGCGGCGAACACCGCAATCGAGACCCGCTCCACGGCCGGGGTGGGTGTGCCCTGCTGGCCGGCGAGTGTTGCCACCAACGGCTCCAGCCGGCCCAGGGCGCCGGGCGGCTTGGTGAGCCGGGCATTGCGCTCCGCCGCCTGCCGCGCCGCTTCGCGGTCGGGAACGGGGATGCGGGCCGCTGCGCTGTCGCCGAGAGCCATGCCGAGGAGATCCGGTTGCGGTAACGCGCTGGATGGTCGGGCCGGGGGCTGCCGGTGTCAAGAACGCTCGTGGCGCTGTTGGCGTCAGTGCTTAACTGAAACCGCAGTGGGAGTGGCGCCCTCGCCGCGACCGGCAGGGCCCTGGGCACCCGCTCTGGTCAGTCGCCGCGAGCGCGCGTCTTACACGGGCCATGCCGCGAGCGGCCCGTGCCTGCCCGTACAGCCAGAAGGACCTGTAGACTGTGTCGGCCCCGTTTCCGGGAGACCCCATGCTTGTCGCTGTCGTCTGCATTGCTGCCGTGGTGCTGGACGCCCTCCTGGGCGAGCCCCGGCGCGCTCACCCGCTGGTGGCCTTCGGCGCTCTGGTTGATCGGGCCGAGACGCGCTGGAACCGCTCCGGCGCGGGTGCCGGTGCCGGGGTGCTGGCAGCTGTGGTGGTCATCCTGCCGCCGGTGCTCCTGGCCGGGCTGGTGCACTGGTGGTTGCCGACGCCGTGGGATCTGCTCCTGGACGCCGTGGTGCTGTACCTGGCGCTGGGGCTGCGCAGCCTGGCCCAGCATGCAGGTGCCGTGGCGGCACCGCTGGCCGCGGGCGACCTGGCCGCCGCGCGCAGGGCGGTGGCGGGCCTGGTGAGCCGGGATACCGAGCGCCTGGATACGGCCGGTGTCGCCGGCGCCACCACGGAGTCCGTGCTGGAGAACGGGGCGGACGCGGTCTTCGCCAGCCTGTTCTGGTACGCCGTGGCGGGTCTCCCGGGCGTGGTCCTGCACCGGCTGGCCAACACCCTGGACGCCATGTGGGGGTATCGCACACCGCGCTACCAGGACTTCGGGCGGTTAGCCGCACGGCTGGATGATGCCCTCAACTGGATCCCGGCCCGGCTGACAGCGGTGACCTATGCCCTGGGCGGGCAGGCCCAGAACGCCCTGCGCTGCTGGGCCGCCCAGGGCGGCACGTGGGGGAGTCCCAACGCCGGGCCGGTGATGGCGGCCGGTGCCGGTGCCCTGGGCGTCACCCTGGGTGGGCCCGCGCCCTACCACGGCGGCTGGCGCGAGCGCCCCTGGCTGGGTTCCGGGCCGGACGCCGGCGCGGAGACGGTAGCGGCGGCCATCGCCCTGGTGCGCCGGGGTGTGGTGGCGTGGCTGTTCCTATTGGCACTGGGAGGGCTGACATGGTCCCTGACCACGGCGGGCGGCTGAACCGGGCGGCCGTCGACTACGGCATCCCCGCCGGGGACTGGCTGGATCTGTCCACGGGCATCAACCCGCGCCCCTGGCCGGTCCCTCCAATCCCCACCGCCGTCTGGCAGCGGCTACCCGAGGCCGATGACGGCCTGGAGCGTGTCGCCCGGGAATGGGCGGGCGCGCCGGCGAGTGCCGGCTGCCTGCCGGTGGCCGGCAGCCAGGCCGCCATCCAGGCGTTGCCCCGGCTGCGCGCGCCCTGCCGAGTGGGTGTGCCGGAGCCGGGTTATGCCGAGCACGGGGCCTGGTGGTGGCAGGCCGGGCACACGGTGGTGTCCGTGCCGCTGGATGCCGTGGAGCAATCGTTGCCGGAGCTGGACGTCCTGGTCTGGGTGCACCCGAATAATCCCATGGGGCTGACCGTGCCGCGACAGCAGTTGCTGGACTGGCACCACGCCCTGACCGTGCGCGGCGGCTGGCTGGTGGTGGATGAAGCCTTCATCGATCCCATGCCCGAGGCCAGCGTGACTGGCGCGACGGGGGTCGACGGCCTGGTGGTCATGCGCTCGCTGGGCAAGTTCTTCGGCCTCGCCGGGGTGCGGGCCGGTCTGGTGTTTGGCCCCGAGGGGCTGTGCCACGCGCTGGACGAGCTGCTTGGCCCCTGGGCCGTGAGCCATCCGGCGCGCTGGCTCACGGCCCGGGCGCTGGCGGACCGTGACTGGCAGGCGGCGACCCGGGAGTGGCTGCAGGCCAGCGCCCGGAGCCTGGATACGGTGCTGGACGCCCATGGCCTGGCACCCGCGGGTGGCAGCCCGTTGTTCCGCTACAGCCTGTGCGCGCAAGCGGCGGCGTGGCAGGACCACCTGGCCCGCAGCGGCATCCTGGTGCGGCGGTTCCAGGAGCCCGCAGCGCTGCGCTTCGGATTGCCCCCGGACGATGACGCGCTCCAGCGCCTGGACCGGGCATTGGCCTGACCGGCGAGCGCCGGCAGTGGCTGCGTGCGGCCGTTACCAGGTGTGCCGCGTCGACCGCTAAACTGACAGCAGAGTCGTTGTGCGTCAGCGCAAGTGATCGGGGGCGGCGATGAACCTGCGGCAACGGATAGGGCAGCGGCTGGCGCGGTTTTTGTCCTGCGATCGGCCCGAGCTCAGTGATGGGCCCACGTCCGAGCTGCACCTGCTGCGGGCCGCGCTGCAGCCCGGGGACGTGCTGCTGGTGGAGGGCACCAGCCGCTTCAGCACGGCCATCAAGTATCTCACCCAGTCCACCTGGTCCCATGCGGCGATCTGTACGGGTGTGGATCCCGTCTCCCTGGTGGAGGCGGATGTTAACGAAGGCGTACGGCAGGTCTCGCTGGAGGTCTACCACGGCTATCACACGCGCATCTGCCGGCCCGTAGCCCTGAAGGCGACCGAGCGCGAGCAGGTGCTGGCGCACGTCAACGCCCGCCTGGGCCATCAGTACGACGTGCGGCACATCGCAGACCTGGCTCGTTATTTGTTCCCTGTGCCCCCGGTGCCGGTGCGCTGGCGCCGACGCCTCCTGACGCTGGGCAGCGGCGAACCCACACGGGCCATTTGCTCGTCACTGATCGCCCAGGCGTTCCAGAGTGTCTCGTATCCGATCCTGCCGCGCATCGAGTACCAGCCCTGCCAGGGCTATACGGCCGAGGAGTGCGTCGAGCCCGCGCTACGCAAGCGCCACCACACGCTGTTCACGCCGCGGGATTTCGATATCTCGCCGTACTTTGCCGTGATCAAGCCGGTGCTGGAGGCGGGCTTTGACCCGGCGGAGCTCACCTGGGTGGAACCGGAGGCCGAAGGCGAGTCCGCCTGACGCGAATGCCGTTTAGGCCGATTCGGCCGTCGCGCTGTTCTGGGCCTCCTGGCTGGCCCAGTGCCGGCGAGTCGAGGGCGCCACGCCGAAGCCGTGCGGGACCTGGACGCCGTGTTGCTGAGCCATGATCCCGATCACCGCCATGTGGTGGATGGTGTGGCTCTGCAGGAACATCAGTTCCCGGCCGATGCTCGACGGGAATGTTGTTTCCTCGGTGCCCTGGTCGGTGTCCAGGGCGTGCCGGACCCGGACAGCATTGTCGGCAACTCCGTGCTCGCCGAGTTCGCGCAGGTCGCGCATGAGCCGGTTCAGGCGGTGGCTGGCAGTGGCTGGATCGCGTTCGGTGTCCGGATCCCGCGAGCGCGTGTGGTAGTCCACTTCGCCCGAAGCGGCCGCGATTGCCGCTTCGCCGTGTTCGATCACGTGGCGGACCTGCTGGCCAATGGAGCTGCCGTACAGGGGGTCGGTGGCAGCGGTGTATGCCGGCTTGGAGAGTTGGTCCACCAGTCCCGCCAGGTCGGCGAGGACATGCGCGTTCTGCTCCGCGAGATCCGCAATTGCGCCTGTCATCATCCACCCCCGTGTCTTGGTGTTCATGCTCGTTGCTTGCACGATCTGTCGGTAAGCCTACCTTCGGTGGCACAGGTACCCCATGCGTACTTTTACGGAAAACGCTGCGGGCCTCGGCTCCGGGTTTGCCTTGCGGTTCGGGGAACGGTTGTCGACCTGTGCTGGTCCCAATCATCGGGTTACGTACAACCCCGGACCGTAGAACGCCGGATACCGGCGTGGGTCTCCGGCGGTTAGCCTGGACCTACCGTTTTGGCCGAGAGCCACACGGGCTTGGTTCGTGACTACCTTGAAGGTTGCGACTCTGTGCATCCCCTTACCCACCACTTCCGGTGGGTTTTTTTTGCACACGGGGTTGGCCGGGCGGGGCGAGAATCGCTCGGTCATCGTTGGCGGCGTTATCCCCGGCGCCGTTGCCAGGCGGGTGCGCCGCTGCGCCGCTGCCAGATGCGTGAGGCAAGGAGTCCGAGCAGCGACAGCGGGATCAGATACCCGAAGAACGCGGCAAACATCCCCAGGGCGGGAACGCCCAGGAGCAACAGCAGGCTCGGTGCACAGCAGGCCGAGCCGGCGAGCAATGCGGGCACGGCGCCGGTGGCCGAGCCGGCGGTGGACAGGGTGCAGGACGTCGGCGCCTGCCAAAGCGCTATGACCCCGTGGACGTTGAGTGCCAGCAGGGTTCCCAGCGCTGCGGCCAGGAGCAGGTTGAGTGGGCTGACGAGCACGATCCACCAGCCCGCCTCCACCATGGCCAGACCCTCGAAGACAAAAGGCGAGCGCATGCTCA
Source organism: Ectothiorhodospiraceae bacterium (assembly GCA_046482445.1). Taxonomy (GTDB): domain Bacteria; phylum Pseudomonadota; class Gammaproteobacteria; order Nitrococcales; family Aquisalimonadaceae; genus Aquisalimonas. Next base: position 8,001 of record JAWOFB010000159.1, read on the forward strand.
GCATGCGCTCGAAGCTGAGCGTACCGGTTCGAAAGAGCCAGCCGGCGCGGTCATCCAGGGTGATATCCCCGAGCCCGACCAGGTAGATCAGGCCGTAGCCGACACCGGCGAGGACGGCGAGCCAACGCATCATGCGCCGTCGATCACGCGTGTATTCGGGTAGAAGGCCGCCCAGGCGAACCACATGGCACTGTAGCCGTTGACCGGCTCAAGCTTGTCCAGAGCCGGGTCCTGCGGGCCGCCGGGGCCGAACTCGAACGAGTCCGGCAGCTCGATGGCCTCGTCGCCGCGGTAGACCCAGCCGGTATCCAGGTCGGGATCGTGGATGACCACGAACCACTCGCCCCCTTGTTCCAGGGTGATGGTGCCGGCCTCGGATAGGTGCTCGGTGTCCACGGCCACGGCGGTGTCGCCGGTGCGGAAGCCGAAGACCTCGCGCTTGGGCGGGTAGCGGTCATCGGTGTTCTGGACCGGGAACAACCGCTCGGCGTTGGGCCTGTAGTAGCCCGATACCGGGGTGTAAGAGCCGTAGGGATCACCCCGGTAGTTGCGCATGTAACCGGTGTCCGAGGACAGCACCTGCGTGTCCGCGTGGCGTTCCTGCCAGCGCTCCCAGGTGGTCCAGACCACCCGCAACTCTTCCAGACCCTCGCCTTCACGCGGGCCGTTGATGGCGGCACCCAGCATCTGGGGCCAGAAACTGTCGGATGCCCGGTCGTACATCACCAGGTTGCTGTTGACCAGACGGCCCGAGACGCCGAGCTCGGTGTCGCCGCGCAAAAAGCCCAGGGCGGTGCCGGTGAGCGGGCAGTAGGTAATGCTCACGGATTCGCCGCCGATCTCGTCGTTGACGACCTCGTGCCAGACCAGGACGCGCTGCGGGTAGGCCCGTGCCTCGCCGTTGCGGTAGACGCCGATGATGCGGTCGTTGGGTTCCAGAAACTCGTCGGCCCGCTCGGCGGACCAGAAGGACGGATCGTCGATGGACGGGATACCATCCTTGCCCGGGCCACCGGAGCGCATGTCGTCGACATAGCGCTGGCTGTCCAGGGGCACGAGTTTGGGTGCGGTGGTCGGCAGTTCGGCCGCCAGGCTCAAGGCAGGACCCAACAACCCCAGGGTCAGGGACGAGTGCAACAGCGCGCGCTTCATGGCTGGACCTCCGTTTTGCCGTACCGGGATTCAACCGTCCCACGGTGTGACCGGCAATGCGGGGTTTCACGGAGGCTTGCAGTCGGACTTGCGCCGAGGAAGCGGACACACCCGTGCCGCAGTGGCGATACCGCGGGCACGGGTAGGGCAGGACGGACCGGCAGTGCCGGCCCTTGAGGGGACCGGTTACGCGGCCTGTTTCAGCGTCGCCATGTCGATGACGAAGCGGTACTTCACGTCGCCCTTCTTCACGCGCTCGTAGGCGTCGTTGATGTTGCGGATGTCCAGCATCTCCACGTCGCAGGTGATGCCGTGTTCGGCGCAGAAGTCCAGCACCTCCTGGGTCTCGGGCATGCCGCCGATGAGCGAGCCGGCGAGCACCCGGCGCCGGAACACCAGGTTGCCCGCGTCCAGTGCGGGGTCCACCGGCTCCAGCAGGCCCACCAGGATGTGCGTGCCGTCGTAGCGCAGGCAGGCCAGGTAGGGATTGAGATCGTGCTGGACCGGGACGGTGTCCAGCATGAAATCGAAGGTCTCGGCGGCGGCCGCCATCTGGTCTTCGTCACTGGAGACGATCACGTGGTGGGCGCCCTGGCTGCGGGCTTCCTCAACCTTGTTCGGGGAACGGGTAAACACCGTGACCTCGGCACCCAGGGCCCGGGCGAACTTCACGCCCATGTGCCCCAGGCCGCCCATGCCGATGACGCCCACCTTGTGGCCGGACTTGACGCCGTAGTGGCGCAGCGGCGAGTAGGTGGTAATGCCGGCGCACAGCAGCGGCGCGGCGTGGGCCGGGTCCAGCTTCTGGGGCACCTTGACCACGAAGCGCTCGCTGACCACCACGCGCTCGGAATAGCCGCCGTAGGTGATGCTGCCGTCATGGCGGTCCTGGCCGTTGTAGGTCAGCGTCGGGCCCTCGCTGCAGTACTGCTCCAGGCCCTCGCTGCAGGCCGGGCAGCCGCGGCAGGAATCGACCATGCAGCCCACGCCCACCACGTCACCAACCTGGTAGCCGGTGACCTGGTCACCGACCGCGGTGACATGACCGACGATCTCGTGGCCCGGGACGAGCGGGAACTGGGTGATTCCCCAGTCGTTCTGGGCGAAGTGGATGTCCGTGTGGCAGACACCGCAGTAATCGATGGTAATGGCCACGTCGTCGCCGCGGAGCTCGCGGCGGTCGATGGTCAGGGGGGCTAGGCCGGAATCCGGGGATTGCGCGCCGTAGGCTCGCGTGTTCGCCATGGTGGGGAGACTCCTGATCGGTTGTTAAGGGATGTGCCGTTCTGGAACGGTCACTCAGCTTGCCATTGTGAACCGCGCCGGCGCGCTGTGCCAGAACCCGCGTTGGCACACTCCCCGTGCAAACGCCGGGCTCAACCGGTGGCGTGCTGCTCGCACCGCGCCCGGTAGCGTGCGAGGACATCCTGCATGCGGGCCTCGTCCCAGGCCTGGAGGCCACTGACCACGGCAGTCTTGGTGCCGCGCCCGATGGTGCGGCCGCCGTTGGTGATGGTGAAGGTCAGGTGGGCGTCCGCGCGCCGGCCGGCGACCTCCAGCTCCGAGTCCGCGAGGCTCAGTTCGGGCGACGTGCCGGGTGTCGCATCCAGCGTCAGGTTGACGCTGTCGTAGAACACCAGCGGCCGGTCCGGGTTGAACATCACCCCGTGTTCGCGCAGCAACGGCTCCAGCAGTTCGGGGAAGGTGCGCCCGGAGAAAGCGCTGTACTGACGTGTAAAGGCGTCGATGCGCTCGGGATCCTTGATCGGCGTCCCGGCCTGTTCTACCTCGACAAAGGTGCGGCCCTGGGCGTCGGTCATGCGGACCTGCTCGGAGCTGTCGTCCTGGAAGACCAGTGGCACGTCGGCCCCGACCATCCCCCGAAAACGGACACGCATCTGCGGGACGAGTCCCTGGCGCCGCAGCACCATGGCCACCAACAGGTCGCCGGGTACGCAGAAACGCCGGGCCTCCGCGTCGTGAATGGGGTTGAAGTCACCGGCGACCTCCTTGGCGAAGCGACAGCCCTGCTTCGCGGAGACCTTGACCCCGTCCTCGTCCGGGTAGTTGTACGTATCGATCAGCATGACAGGACTCGCGACAATCCGTGGAAAACCTGAATCGTATAAGAAGGAGCGGCTTAGCCAAAAACGCCAGCGCTGTTGCAGTCCAGCGCAGCATGAGGTTCGCAGGAATGACAAAGGGGCGTCCTGCCCCGTTGCGAATCGGGAAGGAATGAGGGCGCAAACGTTGGGCTGCTGCTACGCCGGCTGCCCGTCGCGCCGCGCCGCGTACTCATGGATGAACGCCTGCATGCGCGCCTCGTCCCAGGGTTGCAGACCGCTGACGACCACTTTCTTGCTGCCGGTGCCCACGGGTCTGTCGCCGTCGGTCATGCGGAAGTGCAGCCACTCCTCTGCGCGCCGCCCGGTCACCTCCAGGCTGGCATCACTCAAAGCCATGTCCAGGGCCGGGGACGGCGCCGCCTGCAGGGCGAAGGTCATGCTGTCGTAGAGCACCATGGGGCGATCCGGGTTGAACATCATGCCGCGTTCGCGCATGAGCGGCTCCAGAAACTCCGGGAAGTTGCGCCCGGAGAACGCTGTATACCGGCGGATGAATGCCTCGGTCACCAAAGGGTCGTCCACAACCGCGCCGGAGCGCTCCACCTCCAGGTAGACGTTGCCGGCCCGGTCGGCGATCTGCACCGCCCCGGTATCCGTCTCCGGGAAGACCAGCGGGATATCGCGCCCCACCATGCCGCGGAAGGAGACGGTCATGGACGACGATAGCCCGTAGTAGCGCAGCACCAGTGCAAACAGCAGATCCCCCGGTACACAGAAGCGCCGCGCATCCGGATCGTGGATGGGATTGAAATCCCCCGCGATCTCACGGGCGAAGCGACTCGCCTGCTCGGGCGTGATCCGCACAACCCCGTGGCCCTCGCTCGCATGGTAAGCATCGATGAACATGGAGGAACCCGCTGAGCCTTTAACTGAGGCGCACGCTACCGGACCGGCGCGGCC
>JAWOFB010000329.1:0-4663 GCA_046482445.1 Ectothiorhodospiraceae bacterium
GCGTGAGGTGGATGATAGGCCAGATATTGATGCAGGGCTTGCGTAGAGGAGTACGGTGTAGAATCCGAGGGAACCCTTATCAGGAGTCAGACATGAGGAAGGTTTTCGGAACCACGCGACAAATCCCGATCCAGGATACACGAGCGACTCACCTCCGGGGCCGGTGGACCACACTCGCCTGCGCCCTCATCGTCGGGTTGGCGGGGTGCGGTGAGGATGACGAGGGCGGCCCCCTGGCTGCTGCCACCGTGGCGACTGGCTACACCATTGACCGGGAGGTGCCGTCCACGCCGGAGAACCTCGTCTGGGGCTGGTTCCCGATCGATAAGGAACCGGTGCTTCGGGTCGCACCCGGTGAGACTGTGCGCATTCAAACACTCTCCCATGCCGGCGCGACGCAGGACCAGGAGCCGATGTCCTACCTCACCGGGATGGGCGTGCCGCGAGAGGAAATTCTCGACGATGTGCTGGCGTTCTGGGCGGATCGGGATGGGCGGAAGCGCGAAGGCGCGAGCGGGCACGTCATCACCGGCCCCCTCTACATCGAAGGCGCCAGCCCGGGCGATATGCTCGAGATCGAGATCCTCGACGTCACCACCCGGGTTCCGTGGGGGATCAACAACACCAGCGCCCGCGGCGGCGTGTTTTCGACGGCATATCCGGGTTTCAGGGAAGGGGATCAGGAGCTGGATATTGCTCCCGGCACCCACCACCTGATTCGCACGGGGATGTCGGGTGGGCGTGAAGTGGCGCTTTTCTCGCCGACGATCGAGGTACCCCTCGCACCCTTCATGGGGATCATGGCCGTGGCGCCCGATCCGGTGGTGGGCGAGCCGGGGGTAACCGTGCCCGGGGTGCAGAGCTCTCGGCCGCCGGGTATGTTCGGCGGGAACCTCGATGTGAAAGACTTCAGGGCCGGGACGACACTCTACCTCCCGGTCTTCCACGAAGGCGCACTCTTCTATGTCGGAGACGGACACGGCGCGCAGGGTGACGGCGAAGTCAGCGGGACGGCCATCGAGCAATCGCTCAGCGGGGTCTTCCGTTTTGCCGTGCACCCCGGCCGCGCCCCGGCCACGCCGCGCGCCGAGAACGACACGCACTACATGATCACGGGCATCGATCTCGATCTCGACCGGGCGATGCGCAATGCTACCCGGGAGGTCGTGAACTTTCTGGTCGAAGAGAAGGGACTTACGGCGGCCGAGGCGCTCTCGATCGCCAGCATCGCCGTCGACTTCCGTGTGAGCGAAGTCGTCGACCTGACCCAGGTCGTCACGGGGTTCGTGCCCAAGGAGATCTTTCTGCCCTAGTGGGCCATGCGGTAAGTTCGGTAATGTTCAGCCCCAGCATAGTGGGCCACGCGCCACAACACACCCTGTTTATGCCAGTCAGCAAGTAGCTTCGATCCCGCCTGGCTCCACCAGATTTCTGTTTTTCAATGCCCGTATGACGTCCTCGCGTACGCGCCCTCTTCAGGCCGCTTTTTCAGCCGCAACGGACGCATAGAGGTAATCGCGCGTCACCGGAACGGCGCTGCCTCGACGTGCGAGCTGGAACTGGAACACGACCTGGTCGCCAACGCGGAACGCCGCCTCGCTCGAGGCCAGGTAGAAGCGCCACATGCGGCAGAAGCGTTCGGGGTAGAGTTGGCGAACGCTGTCGAGGTTGGAAATGAAGCGCCGGTACCAGTGCTGCAGCGTATCGGCATAGTGATAGCGCAGTACCTCCACATCCGTGATAACGAGCCCTGAGCGCTCGATCACGCTGACCACCTCCGACATCGCCGGCGTATAGCCCCCGGGGAAAATATAGCGTGCAATCCAGGGATTGGTGACGTCCGGTGGCGCACAGCGGCCTATGGTGTGCACCAGTGCGATACCGCCTTCGTTCAGGCGGTCTCGCAGGTGATCGAAATACTCGCGATAGTGCGGCACGCCTACATGCTCGAACATTCCCACCGATACGATCCGGTCGAAGCGGCCCTCGATGTGACGGTAATCCTGCAGTCGAAACTCGGCGCGGCCGGCAAGCCCCGCCTCACGGGCGCGACGGCTGGCCTCCGCCTGCTGCTCAACGGCGAGCGTCACTCCGGTCACTTTCGCGGCATGGTCCCGGGCCAGGGTGAGGCCCATGCCGCCCCAGCCGCAGCCTATATCAAGTACCGTCTGGCCCGGTTGAAGCAGAAGCTTCTGCGCGATATGCGCTTTCTTTGCCGCCTGCGCCTCCTCTAGCGACTGCCCCGGTGATTGGAAATAGGCGCAGCTGTACTGCATGTCGTTGTCGAGGAACAAGCGGTAGAAGTCACACGAGAGGTCGTAGTGATGCGCTGCGTTCTCGCGCGCCCGGCGGGCCGGGTTGTATTGGTGCAGCAGGCGCAGCGCCCCGCGCGCTATGCGATAGGGACGTCGCATCCAGTGGGCGCGGTGATTTACCAGGTTCTGCAGAAGTAGCATCATCAGCCCGTGGAGATCATCGTTCTTCACGGTTATCCCGCCCTCCGTATACCCTTCGCCAAGCGCCATTTCCGGATTGGTCGCAAGACGCCTGAGCGTACGCCTGTCCCGGATTGTAACGGCAGCACCGGGACTGGCCCCGTGCTCTCCGTACTCACGCAAAACACCCTGCGGACAGGTTACCTGCAGTGAACCTTGCCTGATGAGGCCCTTGAGATACCAGTGGAGGATTCGCGACCACATGACGCAGTCTCCTGGGTTACCGGTTCACAAAACAGGATCATGGGCCAACGCCACTTCTGTCTCTCACGGCGGGAGTCCGCGGCGGAGGCCGAGCCTGGTTTTCCTTTTTATCTAAGTTCATCCTCGACCTGAATGCAAATGTTGTCGCGGAATTTCGCGGGGGCGCAGGCGATAAAGGTGCACAGGTCGCGACTCCCGTCCAGCACATGATCCAAGTGCAGCGAGAGGCGCTTTCGGCATACTGGAGCATGACAGCCATGAACGCCGTCATCGGGGGATGGTGCTGGCTCAGCGGGACGCCTGCCCCGCGAGCGGCTCGATCTCGAAGGGCAGCATCTGCCGACACTGCTCGATACGCTCCGACAGCGCCTCGCGGTTTTCTGCTCCGGTGAAAAGCACGCCGAGTTCCCAGGAGAAGGAGTCCTGATGCCTGAGGTCCCGGAGCCGCATGCCCTCGTGCACGTTCAGATACACCAGTGTGCCCGGGAACGTGTGCTCGACCCGACGGATCTCTTCGTCGGACGGCACCCGGCGCACCCAGCCATCCTCGAAGACCCGTAGCATCTGCTTGGCGGCGACAGGATAACGCCCCTCGCGGTGCGGCATGCGAGGCGCTATTCCCAGTGCCACGTCCACCATTACCTGAAGGTGCGGTGCGCCGTCGGCCAACAGGAAGAGTGCCGCATGGGAACGCGAGATCCGGGCGTTGATCTCCAGCAGCCATATGCGATCGGTCTGCTCGTCCACATAATACTCGATGTTGAACGGGGCATCGTCGTAGCCGATCTGTGACAGGAAACGCCGGGTGGTTGCCAGCATTTTCTCCTGGATCGCATCGGACAGGGAGGAGGGGTATTCGTAGCGCAATAGCACGGAGGAGTGGGTGGCATCGCGCAGGCTGTCCACGATGCCCACGAGGTGGACCTCACCTTTCTGCACGTAGCCCTCCAGCGTGCACTGGCGGCCGGAGGAGATGATCGCCTCGGCGATGCAGTGATGCCCCGTTACAGCCGCCACCTCCGCGGGCAACTCGGTCAGGGCGGTGACCTCGTCGAAGGGCCGCCCGAAGCGCCCGATGCCCCGCCGGATCATGGGCAGGACATCCTGCAGCTGCCCGGCATTATCGATGCGAAATCCGAGTTGCGAGGAGTGGGCCTTCACCGGCTTGATCCAGAATGGGTAGTCGATCGCGACGGCTTCAACGGCGCGCTCGTCGAAGGGGTCGAGCGCCTGGAAGGCGGGCACGCACTCCGGCACGGCCCGGGCCTGCTCAAGGCGACTCCAGTACTTGTGTTCGCACTTCAGGAAAGTCGCCAGCGACGGACCGCGCAGTCCCCGCGCGCGACGCAGGACCGGCAACAGCCCGCTGGTGGGGAAGTCCCAGTAACCGACGATGCCGTCAACCGCACCCGGGAATCGGTCGAGTTCGGCAATGGCATCATTCACCAGCTGCGTGAAGGGATACTCATCGGCATGCACGACCTCGTCGAGCGACAGCAGTTCATGGAATGCATAGTCCTCGACGTGGCGAAGATTCGGCAGCATCCGCTTGCTCAGCGCATCGTGGCCAATGATGAATACATTCCAGCTCATATATCCTCCTTTGACGTGCCTCCTACGCCTGTTCAACGCATGACGCATAGGCCGGGGAATCGCTACTGTCCTTCAAGCATGGCACTTATCTGCTGTTCTGCGTTGATATCAATCAAAAATGCCTTCCCCCGGCTATCACTCAGTTCGCGCGGGTATGGCCGCGCAATGCCTTCTCGAGTTCCTCCTCATGGGTCAGGTCGAGACGCAGTGGTGTCATTGCGGTATAGCCGTGTTCAACTGCCCAGCGATCGGTTCCCTCCTCGGGATTTTTCGCCGCGGCAACGGTAAACCAGAAGTGCTCCCGTCCCCTCGGATCGCGTCCCGCTATCACCTTGCCGTCGTACTGTCGGACCGACTGGCGGACCCAGCGC
>JAWOFB010000352.1:0-7140 GCA_046482445.1 Ectothiorhodospiraceae bacterium
CGCATGTCCACATGCCAGGGACCGTCGTCGCCGACGGGAATGCGCGCCAGCGCGATGGAGCGCTCCAGCACCGGCGAGTAGCCCCCGGAGGTGATCGCGCCCGTGCCGCCCTGATCGGAGCGCACGGTCTGGTCGTGGCGCAGCACGCCGCGGCCGTCGAGCACCAGGCCCACCAGCCGCTGGGACACGCCCGCGGCGCGCTGACGCTCCAGCGCCGCGCGGCCCACGAAATCGCGGTCTTCCGGTTGCCAGGCCACGGTCCACCCGAGGGCCGCCTCCAGGGGCGTCGTCGTGGTGTCCATATCCTGGCCGTACAGGCACAGGCCCGCCTCCAGGCGCAGGCTGTCGCGTGCGCCCAGGCCACAGGGACCGGCACCGGCGGCCTCCAGGGCGTCCCAGAGCGGGCCGGCCGCGTCCCCCGGCAGGGCGATCTCGAAGCCGTCCTCGCCGGTGTAACCGGTCCGCGCCACCAGCCAGTCGCCGGACTCCAGGCAACGGAACGGCTTGATACCGGGCAGCGCCGCGGCGAGGTCGGCCCCCACGCACTGCCCCAGGACCGATTCCGCCGCCGGCCCTTGGATCGCCACCAGCGCCATCTCGGCCCGTTCGGTGACCGTCGCATCGAAACCGGCCGTCTGCTCGCTCAACCAGGCAATATCCTCCCGGCGCCGAGCGGCATTCACCACGATCCGGTAACGCTCCGGGGCGACAAAGTAGACGATGAGATCGTCGAGGATGCCGCCCTCAAAGTTGAGCATGCAGGTATAGAACGCCTGGCCCGGTTCGGCCATGCGCGCCGGATCGTTGGCCAGCGCATGCTGCAGAAAGGCCAGGGCCTGGCTGCCGGTAATATCCACGACACCCATGTGGGATACGTCGAAAATCCCCGCGCTTCGGCGCACCTGCTCGTGCTCGCGGATCTGGGAGCCGTAATTCAGGGGCATTTCCCAGCCGGCAAAATCCACCAGCTTGGCTCCGGCGGCCTGATGGCGGGCATGTAATGGCGTACGCTGCAGCATGAGGCCGCGCATCCTCCCGTAGTGCGAGTGGTGTGGCCGGACACGCCTTGAGAGTGCGCACCCGAGCCGGGCGCGCTCACCCCTTGATCAGCCTGAACGGCACACATACAGAGATTGTCAGGGTATGTCGCTGGCCACGCCGTGGCAACCGAGCGACATGAAAGTCAGTCATGAAAAGAGTGCCGGGGATCGTAGCACAAAAAAGGCTTCCGGGTCAGGTTTCGGTCCAAATCCCCGAAAAAAGACGCTTTAATAACCGCCCAGCGCTGAACAAGAATCCTGTTCTTACAACCGCGTTGATCCCTAACGTGAAGAGAATTCATTGAACATCGATCAACGGCTCCCGCGCCCGATCACCACAAGCGGGTCGACACTTGCCCGAAGACGCCCTTCGGGCCATTGTTCAAGGGAATGGGCGCGATCCGCGGGGCCGGCCGCCCGCGCCATTCCGATGGCCGCACAAACCCTTCCTGCGGCCCCACCGGCCGTCACCACAACAGGATGCTTCACCATGATTATCACCCCTGAGAGTCGCCGCGCAGGTCCGTACCGCCACGCCGTGCGAAGTGCCTACCTGGCGGACGAAACGGCGACGGTCGAGCAGCTGCTGGCCGAAGCGGCCAGCGACCAGGGGCATCAATCCGCCGTGGCAGAAACCGCCACGGGTCTGGTGGAACACGTGCGTGCTCACCGCGTGGAACAGGGCGGCGTCGATGCCCTGCTCCACGAGTACGACCTGTCCAGCAAGGAAGGCGTCGTGCTCATGTGCCTCGCGGAGGCGCTGATGCGCGTCCCGGATTCGGGCACGGCGGACCAGTTGATCCAGGACAAGATCACCGCCGGTAACTGGGAGTCCCACCTGGGTCACAGCGAATCAACCTTCGCCAACGCCTCGACCTGGGGCCTGATGCTCACCGGGCGCGTCGTGCGTTTCGATGAACGCACCACCAGCGACCTCTCCAGCACCATGCGGCGCATGGTCCAGCGCAGCGGCGAGCCGGTGATCCGGCGCGCCATCCGCCACGCCATGCGCATCATGGGCCGCCAGTTCGTCATCGGCCGGGATATCCGCGAAGCCCTGAAGCGGGCGCGCGAGGACGAGGCCCAGGGCTATCGCCACTCCTTCGACATGCTGGGCGAGGCCGCGCGCACGGCGGCGGACGCCGAGCGCTACGACGCCAGTTACCGCAGCGCCATCCAGGCCATCGCCCGGGCGGGGCAGGGCCGCAACGTCCTCGACGCGCCGGGCATCTCGGTGAAGCTGTCGGCCCTGCACCCGCGCTTCGAGACGGGCCAGTTCCACCGCACCCGGGATATCCTGGTGGAGCGCCTCGGCCACCTGGCCGAGATGGCCCGGGACGCCGACATGAATCTCTGTGTCGACGCCGAGGAGGCCGACCGGCTGGACCTGTCCCTGGACGTCATCGAGGCGGTGGCCAGCGACCGCAGCCTCGCCGGCTGGCAGGGCTTCGGGCTGGCGGTGCAGGCCTACCAGAAACGCGCCGCACCACTGATCGACTGGCTGGTGGACCTGGCCGAGCGCCACGACCGCCGGCTCATGGTGCGCCTGGTCAAGGGCGCCTACTGGGACAGCGAGGTCAAGCGCGCCCAGGAAGCCGGCCACCCGGATTACCCGGTGTTCACCCGCAAGGCCACGACCGACGTCTCCTACCTGGCGTGCGCGCGCCGCATGCTGCGCGCCGGGCCCGAGCGGATCTATCCCCAGTTCGCCACCCACAACGCCCACACCATGGCCTGGGTCATGCACGAAGCCGGCGACGCCCCCTACGAGTTCCAGCGGCTCCACGGCATGGGCGAGGCGCTCTACGAGCCCCTGGTATCCCCCACCAGTGGCCCCGCCTACCCGGTGCGCATCTACGCCCCGGTCGGCAGTCACGAGGAACTCCTGCCCTACCTGGTCCGGCGCCTGCTGGAAAACGGCGCCAACAGCTCGTTCGTCAACCGCATCCAGGACGAGGATCTGCCGGTGGCGGAGATGGTGGCGGATCCGGTCACCACCGTGGCCGCCCTGCGCAACAAGCCGCACCCGCGCATCCCGCTGCCGGAGCGGTTGTACGGCGAGCAGCGGCGGAACTCGCGCGGGATCAACCTGGCGGACCGGCTGGTACTGGAGCCGCTGGGACAGGCCATGGACAGCGCCGCCAAGGGGGCCTGGCGTGCCGCCCCGGTCATCGGCGGGCGCGCCGGCGACGGCAAGCCCGAAGCGGTTCACAACCCGGCCCGCAGCGGTGAACAGGTGGGCACGGTCACCTGGGCCACCGACCGGCAGGCCGACGAGGCCCTGGCCGTCGCCAGTCGCGCGGCACCGGCCTGGGCGGGGACAGCCACCGAGACGCGCGCGGCCTGCCTGGAGCGCACGGCGGATCTCATGGAGACCCACATGGCGGAGCTCATGGCCGTGTGCGTGCGCGAGGCCGGCAAGGGGATTCCCGACGCCGTCGCCGAGGTGCGCGAGGCGGTGGATTTCTGCCGCTACTACGCCCAGCGGGCGCGGCTGGACTTCGGCGCGCCCATGCCACTGCCCGGTCCCACCGGCGAGCGCAACGAGATCGCACTGCACGGCCGCGGGGTGTTCGTGTGCATCAGCCCGTGGAACTTCCCGCTCGCCATCTTCACCGGCCAGGTGGCCGCGGCCCTGGTCGCCGGCAACACCGTGGTGGCCAAGCCCGCCGAGCAGACCAGTCTGGTGGGGGCGCGCGCGACGGCCCTGATGCACGAGGCCGGCATCCCGCCGGAGGTGTTGCAGTTCGTCCCCGGGGCCGGGGCCATCGGCGGTCGGCTGGTGGCGGACGAACGCATCGCCGGTGTCGCATTCACCGGTTCGCTGGCCACGGCCAAGACCATCAACCAGCAGCTCGCCCGGCGCGCCGGGCCCATCGTACCGCTCATCGCCGAGACCGGCGGGCAGAACGCCATGATCGCCGACTCCACGGCGCTGCCGGAGCAGTTGATCCGCGACGTGCTCATCTCGGCGTTCCAGAGTGCCGGACAGCGCTGCTCCGCGCTGCGCGTGCTGTACGTCCAGGAGGACATCGCCGATACCGTGCTCACCATGCTCGCCGGCGCCATGCAGGAACTCACCCTGGGCGACCCCGCCTGGCTGGCCACGGACGTGGGCCCGGTGATCGACAGCGAGGCGCGCGCTGCCCTGGAGGCCCACATCGCGACCATGCGCCAATCCCACAAGGTGGTGGGCGAGACGCCGCTGCCCGCCGAGGCCCTGGACGGTACCTTCGTCGCCCCCATCGCCTTCGAGATCGACGGCATCCACGAACTCGAACAGGAGCATTTTGGCCCGGTCCTCCACGTGGCCCGGTTCCGCGGCCGGGACCTGGACGCGGTGGTCGACGCCATCAATGCCGCCGGCTTCGGGCTGACCATGGGCCTGCACAGCCGCATCGATGCGGTGGCCGAGCGCGTCGCCCGGCGCGCACGGATCGGCAACTTCTACGTCAATCGCAACCAGATCGGCGCCGTTGTGGGCGTCCAGCCGTTCGGCGGCGAGGGCCTGTCCGGCACGGGCCCCAAGGCGGGCGGCCCGCGCTACCTGCACCGTTTCGCCACCGAGCGCGCGGTGACGGTGGACACCACCGCGGCCGGCGGCAACGCGTCGCTGTTCGCCATGGGCGACGTCGACGAGGACCTGCCCCGGTAGACAGCGAACCCCCAGAGCCACGGACCCCCGCCGGTGGCTACAAGCCCGCGGCCGGGGTCTGCCCCGCACCCGGCCGCCGGCGATGGCCAGTCCACCGCAGCCGCTTACCCCGGTGCGCGGAGGCTTGTAGAATACGGCCTTCGCGAACGCATCCGCCCACCCGCTACCCTTGTTGGAGGCCGCTTGAGCGCGCTGCAGCCGGCCCGCGACGCATGGCGCTGTCTGCGCGCGGCCACCAATGCCTGGAGCCTGGCAACACTGGTTATCGCCGGGCTGGTGGCGCTGCCGATCCTGACCGTGGCCGCCCACATCCTGCTGCCGGCGGGTGACGCCTGGGATCATCTGGCCGCGACCGTGCTGCCACGATACATGAGCAACACCCTGGCGCTGATGATCGGGGTCGGCACGGGTGTCACCCTCATCGGCGTGGGCACCGCCTGGCTGGTGGTCATGTGCCGGTTCCCCGGGCGCGGGGTGCTGGAGTGGGCGCTGCTGCTGCCCCTGGCGGTGCCGACCTACGTGATCGACTACGCCTACACCGACTTCTTCCAGTACGCCGGGCCCGCCCAGTCCTGGCTCCGGGCAACCTTCGACTGGGGTCGCGGCGACTACTGGTTCCCGCCGGTGCGCTCGCTGGGCGGAGCCATGACGCTCATGGCCACGGTGCTCTACCCGTACGTCTACCTGCTCACGCGCGCGGCCTTCCTGGAACAGTCGGTGGGCACACTGGACGTGGCCCGGACCCTGGGACGCGGCCCCTGGCGCATGTTCGCCGGGGTGGCCGTACCGCTGGCCCGGCCGGCCATCGCCGGCGGGCTGGCCCTGGCGCTCATGGAGACGCTCAACGATTTCGGTGCCGTGCAGTTCTTCGGCGTGGACACCTTCACCACCGGCATCTTCCGCACCTGGTTCGGTCTCGGCGAACCGGTCGCCGCCGCCCAACTGGCCGCCTGCCTGCTGGGGTTCGTGGTGGTCCTGGTCCTGCTGGAGCGTTTCTCCCGCGGTAGCGGTCGCTTCAGTCAGTCCGCGGGCAGCAGCCGGGCGCTGCCCCAATACCAGTTGCGCGGCCCCCGGGCGGCGGCCGCGTTCCTGGCCTGCGGGCTCCCCGTGACCGTCGGGTTCCTGGTTCCGGCGGCGCTGCTGCTGCGCACCGCCCTGGATCACGGCCACGCACTGCTGAGCGCACGGTTCACGGAGCTCGTGTTCAACAGCGTCACCCTCGCCACCGTGGCCGCCGCACTGGCCGTGGCGCTGGCGGTGATTCTGTCCTACGGCGTGCGGCTGCACCCGTCCCGCGTGACCGGCACGGCGGCCCGGGTGGCCTCCCTGGGCTACGCCATCCCGGGCTCGGTCATCGCCGTGGGCCTGCTCATCCCGCTCGGCTGGCTGGATCAACAGGCCCACGGCCTGTTGCGCCAGACCTTCGGCATCACGCCGGGGCTGATCTTCACGGGCACGGTGGTGGCCCTGATCTACGCCTACGTGGTGCGCTTCCTGTCGGTATCCTACAACGCCGTCGAGGCCAGCCTGGGGCGGGTGACACCCAGCATGGACGCCGCCTCCCGGACCCTGGGGCAGACAGCGGGCAGCACATTGCGTCGGGTACATGCACCGCTCATGCGCAGCAGCCTGCTCGCGGCCGGGATTCTGGTGTTCGTGGACGTCATGAAGGAGCTGCCCGCCACGGTCATCCTGCGCCCGTTCAGTTTCGACACCCTGGCCGTGCGCGCACACAACCTGGCCTCCGACGAGCGCCTCGGGGAAGCGGCGGCACCGGCCCTGGCCATCGTGGTCGCCGGGATTGTCCCGGTGATCCTGCTGAGCAACGCCATGCGCCGCTCGCGCGCCGGGACCCCGCGGGCTCACGGTACCCGCGCCGACGCAACCGCGCCGTCCGACGCCGATGATTACTAACCTTTAAGGAAGTAAAGCCAGACCTCAGGAATCGGCCGGGAACACGAACGCCTGGGAGGGATCCAGATGCAGTTCCACGGGCTGATTGGTCTCGGGCAGGAAGCGGCCGGGGACGCGCGCATGCAGGTGGACCTCCTCGCCCGCCGGACAATGGGCGCAACCATCCGGGCAGTGAGCGCACAGGTGCACCAGGCTACTGGCGCCGAGGAGCCGCGCCATGAGGACGTGACTGCACCGGGGCATGGTGGTCGCCGGACCCAGAACCGCCACGCGCAGCGCCTCCGGGCGGACCAGCACCTGGACCGCGTCGCCGTCGCGGAATCCCGAGGCGTCCACCGGGCCCACCGGCGTCGCGACCCGACCGCCGCTGACAACGCCTTCAAACCGGTTCAAGTCCCCGAAGAAGCCCGCCACGAAGGGGCTCGCCGGCTGACAGTACAGCGTCTCCGGCGTTCCGAGCTGTTCGATCCGCCCGGCCCGCATCAGGGCGATCCGGTCGGCCATGAACATGGCCTCCTCCGGATCGTGGGT
>JAWOFB010000353.1:0-10076 GCA_046482445.1 Ectothiorhodospiraceae bacterium
GTGCCAGAGAAATAAGCGTCGGCAACGAGACCGGTAGCGTCGCGGATATGCGACTCCAGTCCGCGCTCCTTGAGGTCGTCGCAGATTGCAGCGGTTCGGCGGTCCTGCCAGACAATGGCATTGTGCACCGGACGTCCGGTTTCCTTGTCCCAGACGACAGTGGTTTCGCGCTGATTGGTAATGCCAATGCCTGCGAGTTCGGAGGGCTGGATGCCGTTCGTCTCCAGGGCCTCGCGGGCCACGCCCATCTGAGCGCCCCAGATCTCCATGGCGTCGTGCTCGACCCAGCCAGAGGCCGGGAAGTACTGGCGGAACTCTTTCTGGGCACTGCCCACAATCGCTGCATTTTCATCGAAGATGATTGCGCGACAACTCGTTGTCCCCTGGTCCAGCGCCATGATGTAGCGGCGGTCCATGGTTGGCTCCTCCGTTGGGATCGCCCCGCTCGCCGGCGGGTTCGAAAGGTCGGGTTCGGCTGAATCAATAATAAGCGGGATCTGCCTGAGTCACTGCCCCGCGGTGCCGACGCTGTTTCCGGTTATTTCAAATAATAAGTCGACTGGCACCGGCACGAGGCCGGCGCCAGTCGAATCATGACGAGGCTGTTTTAGCTGTCAGCCTCTTCCCACTGCTCGATGATGTCCTCGTAGCGACGAGTCTCACCCTGGGGCTTCTCGTTCTCGAGCTCCGGCTTGGGAGCGCCGTCCTGCTCGAGCCAGTACTCGCGGGACCGCTCTTCGTTGAGCTCGACCTGATACGAGTCCTGCACCTCGGCACGCTCCAGACGGGCCATGAGCTGATCCATCTCCTCGGCCATGCTGTCCAGGGCCTCCTGCGGCGTGACGTTGCCGCTGATGGCATCGGACATGTTCTGCCACCACATCTGCGTCATGCGCGGGTAGTCGGGCACGTTGATACCCGTGTCAGTCCACACATCACGCGCCGGGCTGCGGTAGAACTCGACCAGACCGCCGAGCTTCTCTGACCGCTCCGTGAACGATTCGTGCTCGATGGTGGATTCACGGATGAAGGTCAGCCCCTCGTGGCTCTTGGCCACGTCCACGGACTTGGAGGTCACGAACTGCGCGTACAGGAAGGCCGCGTTACGCCCGTCCTCGTCCGCATGCTTCATGAACACCCAGGAACCCACGTCCTGGTAGCCGACCTTCATGCCCTCTTCCCAGTACGGGCCGTGGGGCGAGGGGGCCATGCGCCACTTCGGGTTGCCCTCGTCGTCGGTCACCGGCAGATCCGGATCGGTCATGCTGGCGGTAAAGGCCGTGTACCAGAAGATCTGCTGGGCGATCTGGCCTTCCGCCGGCACCGGGCCCGCCTCCGAGAAGGTCATGCCCGAGGCCTCGGACGGAGCATAGTTCTCCAGCCACTCGATGAACTTCTCCAGGGAGTACTCGGCGGCCGGGCTGTTGGCAGCACCGCCACGGCTCACACTGGCACCCTGCGGGTTGAAGTCCTCGCTCACCCGAATGCCCCACTCGTCGATGGGCAGGCCGTTCGGCAGACCGGGGGAGCCGGCACCCGCCATGGAGAACCAGGCGTCGTGGAAGCGCCAGGCCAGGGACGGGTCACGACGACCGTAGTCCATGTGACCGTAGACCTTCTCCCCGTCGATCTCACCGACGTGCTCGGTGAAGAACTCGGCGATGTCCTCGTAGGCGGACCAGTTCACCGGCACACCCAGCTCATAGCCGTAGATGTCCTGGAACTGCTCGCGCAGGTCCTCGCGCTGGAACCAGTCGTACCGGAACCAGTACAGGTTGGCGAACTGCTGGACCGGCAGCTGGTAGAGCTTGCCTTCCGGACCGCGGGCGAACTGATCGCCGATCCAGTCGTCCAGGTCCAGGGTCGGCAGGACGTGGTCCGGGTTATCGTCCATCATGTCCTCGACAGGATAGACGGAGTCGTACCGGACGTGGGTGCCGATGAGGTCGGCGTCGCTGATATAGCCGTCGTAGATGGCGCGGCCGGTCTGCATCTCGGTCTGCAGACTCTCGACCACGTCACCCTCGCCGATGGTGTCGTGGGTCAGGTCGACGCCGGTCATCTCCGAGAAGGCCTCGGCCAGGACTTCCGATTCCCACTGGTGGGTGGTGATCGGCTCGGAGACCACCTCGACCTCCATGCCCCGGTAGGGCTCGGTGGCCTCGATGAACCAGCGCATCTCCTCGAGCTGCTCTTCGCGGCTGAGCGTGGACGGCTGCAGATGCTCGTCAACGATCTCCTCCGCGATCTCCATGCGGTCTTCCATGCTCATGTCGTCCTGAGCCTGGACGGTGGCAGCACCACCGAGCCCAAGCGCCAGAACGGTCACCGAACACGCGGTTCGCTGCAGGTTGGTAGACATATTTGTCTCTCCTCCGTTCCTACGGTTGTGGTCCAAGAATGGACACGCTGCGCAGATTTGTTCTAGCACCGCGGAGGCTGCGCCCCCTCCGCGGCCGCGATTGCCTGTTAACCCCAGCGCATGAGCACGCCCAGCCAGACAAGGCAGGCGGCCGTGGCGTAGCCGGGGTGGAAATCGGTGAAACCGAGCCATGCCAGGTGGATGAAACCGCTGGTGAGCAGGCCGATGAACAGCCGGTCACCCCGCGTGGTGGTCAGAGGCAGGAACCCCTTGCGCTCCACCGTGGGCTGCACGATTTCCCAGATTGTCATCAGGACCAGCACGGTGCCGATGAAGGTAAAGAACAGGGCCCCGGGTACCGTCCAGGCCATCCAGTCCAGATTGATCATGATCGTTCTCCTGTCAGACGCGGCCCAGCGACAGTCCGCGGGCGAGGTTGTTGCGCACGAACCAGATCACCACGGCGCCCGGGATCAGGGTAACCACGCCGGCCGCCGCCAGCATGCCCCAGTCGATGCCGGTGGCGCTGATGGTCTGCGTCATGGTGACCGAGAACGGCCGGGCGTCGGTTGAGGTCAGGGTGCGTGCGAGCAACAGCTCGACCCAGCTGAACACGAACACGAAGAACGCCGTCACACCGATACCGCCGCGAATCAGCGGGATGAAGATCGTGATGAAGAAACGGTGGAACGTGTAACCGTCGATATACGCCGTCTCGTCGATCTCCTTGGGAATCCCGCGCATGAACCCTTCCAGGATCCACACGGCCAGCGGCACGTTGAACAGCGCGTGGGCCAGGGCCACGGCGATGTGCGTGTCGTACAGCCCCAGGTTCTGATAGAGCTGGAAGAACGGCAGCAGGAACACCGCCGGCGGCGCCATGCGGTTGGTGAGCAGCCAGAAGAACAGGTGCTTGTCGCCGATAAACGTGTAGCGCGAGAAGGCATAGGCCGCCGGCAGCGCCACCGCCAGCGAGATCGCCATGTTCAGCAGCACGTAAATGATGCTGTTGAGAAAGCTACCGTACCAGTCCGGCCGCGTGAAGATCTGCACGTAGTTGTGGAACGTAATGCGCTCCGGATACAGGCTGAACGACCCGAGGATGTCGGCGTTCGGCTGGAGCGACAGGTTGATCATCCAGTACAGCGGCAGGATCACGAAGATCAGGTACGCCGCGAGTCCGATATAACGCGATTGGAACTTCATGATTGGCTTCCCCTTACTCGCGGTCCATGCGCGTGATGACCGTATAGAACAGCCAGCTCAGCGCCAGGATGAACAGGAAGTACACCAGCGAGAATGCTGCTGCGCGGCCGACGTCGAACTGCCCCACGCCGATGGTCGCCAGGTACTGGCTGAGAAACGTGGTGGTGTTCCCCGGTCCGCCGCCAGTGAGCACGAACGGCTCCGCGTACAGCTTGAAGCTGTCCATGAACCGCAACAGGATGGCGATGAGCAGCACACCCTGCATGCGCGGCAGCTCCACGTAGCGGAAGATCGCCCAGCGCGAGGCGCCGTCGATGCGAGCCGCCTGGTAGAACGCCGGCGGGATGGCCCGCAGCCCTGCATAGGCCAGGAGCACCGTCAGCGACGTCCAGTGCCAGACGTCCATGACCAGGACGGTGAGCCATGCCTGGGCCGGATTCCGCTGGATGTTGTAGTCGAAGAACTCGTTCAGCGTGGCCCCGAGCATGCCGATGTCCGGGCGCGTGAACAGCAGCCAGCTGGTGCCGACCACGTTCCACGGCACGAGCAGCGGCAGCGCCACCAGGACCAGGGCAATGGACACCCAGATGCCGCGGGTGGGCATGGTCAGCGCGATGGCGACACCCAGCGGGATCTGGATCAGCAGGGTGACCACGGAGAACACGAACTGCCGCGTGAAGGCGGCTTGCAGTTCCGGGTCACGGACCGTGTCGCGGTACCACTCGGTGCCCACGAAGAACGAATCGGCCACGTTCTGACCGAAGATGTCCTGAATTGAGTAGTTCACGACGGTCATCAGCGGGAGAATGGCGCTGAAGATGAACAGCACCAGGAGCGCTGGCAGGACCAGGAACCACGCTTTTTGATTCTGTACTTTATCCATGGTGCGTTACTCCACCAGCTCGTTGTTGCAGTACAGGCGGACCCATTCCGGCGAGAACCGCAGTCCCAGCCGTTCGCCTTCCTTGATGGGCCGACTCTCCTCGATGCGCACCTGTACCGTCTTGGATCCGATCTCCCCCTGGGCCATGTAATAACTACCCAGGTCCTCGACGCTGCTGACATCCATGTAGCAATCGCCCTCGTCGGCGCTCGGTGCAATGCCGATGCGCTCGGGCCGGATGCCGAGCTGGAAGTCACCCGAGAGGTTGCCTGCCTTTTGCGCCACTTCGGCGGGCAGGGGGATTGCAAACTCGTTGCTGATCCGCGCCCGGTCGCCCTCGATGGTGCAGGGCATGTAGTTCATGCCCGGCGAGCCGATGAAAAAGCCCACGAACGTGTGCTTGGGTGACTCGAACAGCTCCTGGGGTGTGCCCACCTGCACCATGCGGCCGTCATCCATGACCACGACCTTGTCGGCGAAGGTCAGGGCCTCGGTCTGGTCGTGGGTAACGTAGATGAGCGTGTGGCCGAACTCGGCGTGGATCTCGCGGAGCTTGCGCCGCAGCACCCACTTCATGTGCGGGTCGATAACGGTCAGCGGCTCGTCGAAGAGGATGGCCTCGACGTCCTCGCGCACCAAGCCGCGGCCCATGGAGATCTTCTGCTTCTCCTCGGCGCCGAGGTTTGCCGCCTTGCGGTGGAGCATGTTTTCCAGCTCCAGCATCTCGGCGATCGCGGTCACCCGCTTTTTGACATGCTGCTCGTCGGAGCCGCGATTGCGCAGCGGGAAGGCCAGGTTATCGAACACCTTCATGGTGTCGTAGATGACCGGGAACTGGAACACCTGCGCGATGTTGCGCTGCTCCGGCGGCATCGCGGAAACGTCCTTGCCGTCGAAGAGCACGCGCCCCTCGGAGGGGTTGATCAGCCCGGAGGTGACGTTGAGCAGCGTGCTCTTGCCGCAGCCCGAGGGCCCCAGCAGGGCATACGCGCCGCCGTCTTCCCAGACATGGGACATGGGCTTGAGGGCGTAGTCTTCCGCACTCTGCGGCTTGCCCGAATAGCAGTGGCCAAGCTTCTCGAATTCGATACGCGCCATGGTTCAGGCCTCCCCGCTGGCGATGCGCGCCGGTGCCGCCGCCAGTTCGCCGTTGTCGTCAAAGGCGTACAGGTGGCTCGGCTTGACGTTCATGTGGACGTCGTCACCCATGGGGATGTTGTGGACCCCGTCCTTCTGGGCCACCCACTCGAAACCGCCCTGGTGCATGTAGATGAAGGATGTCGAGCCGCTGGTCTCCACGAGCTCGCAGCGGCCATGGATGGGAATCGCGTCGCCCCCCGGTTCGTCGTGCCCCAGGTGGTGCGGCCGCACCCCGATCTGGTAGCGGCCCTCCGGGAGCTGGCTCAGGTGCGGCGGGACCGGCAGGTCGTGGCCATCGTCCAGGCTCAGACGGTCGTCCTTGAGACGGCCCGGCACCATGTTCATGGGCGGGTCGTTGAATACGCGCGCCACGCGCAAGTCCTTGGGCTGCAGGAAGGTGTCCACCGTGCTGCCGTACTGCAGCAGCTGCCCCTCGTAGAGCACGCCGGTGTTGCCGCCGAGGATCAGGGCCTCGGCCGGCTCGGTGGTGGCGTAGACCACCACGGCGTCGCGCTCGCCCAGGAGGTTGCGCAACTCCTCGCGGAGTTCCTCGCGCAGCTTGTAGTCCAGGTTCACCAGCGGTTCATCCAGCAGCAGCAGGCGGGCATCCCGCACCAGCGCCCGCGCCAGGGCGCAACGCTGCTGCTGCCCGCCGGAGAGCTCGGCAGGCATGCGGTCCAGGAGTTTTTCGATATGCAGCAGCTCGGCCATCTCGCCGACCCGCCGCTTGATCTCCTCCTTGGGCCTGCCCGAGATCCGCAACGGCGAGGCGATGTTGTCGAACACCGTCATGCCCGGGTAGTTGATGAACTGCTGGTAGACCATGGCAATGCTGCGATTGCGCACCGGCACCTTGGTGACATCGTTGCCGTTCTCCAGCACCCGCCCGGTGGTGGGCTGGTCCAGGCTGGCCATGATCCGCATGAGAGAGGTTTTCCCCGCCAGGGTCCGACCCAGGAGCACGTTGAAACTGCCGGGCTCCAGGGTCAGATCCGTCGGGTAGAGGTGGGTTTCTCCTCGAACCACCTTGCTGATGTTCTCCAGCACCAGTGTCATGGTTTCTCCATCGTCATGTTGTTATGAGCGGTGATTATTATCTCTATACCGCAATGTTGAGGTCCCTGAGGGAAACCCCGTGGGGGCGTCGGAGAGGCTCAACCCTAGCCGACAACCCCACCGCAGTACAGCTTGCACCGCGTCATAGCGGCTCGAAGCCGCGGGTTGCTGATGGTCAGTACGTACGGGGTAGGGCGTTGTCGGTTGCGGCCCGGATTCGGGTGCAACAGCTTCTCCCCCAAGGCAGCCCCAAAAACCAACAGCCAGGCCGACCTTCCTTTTTGGCGAGAGGTTTGCCGACCAGGCAGTGCTCGTCGTTCACATGTTTTCGGTCCGTGTGGCAAAGGAACATAGCACGAAAAAAACGACGGGCAAAGGCAACACCCGAGCTGTTGCGCTTGTCGCCACAGCCCGCCGGAGCCCAGTGGATCGCCTCCGGAGGCGATCCACTGGGGCGCAGCGGCACCACCATCGCGTTGATCCGCCTGGGAACCGCTGAACAATTCCCGCGAGTCTCTGGCCGATGCAGCGCGTTCGTGCTCGGGTCCACTTGGGTGGCGTTTCACCACCCGCGTACTGACCGCCTCTAGACGCGCTGCATCGGCCCCTTTGGGCGCTCCATGGCGGCGCTCTGGCCTGCGTTGGCGTTCTTGTAAAGGGCGACGGCCATTCACTGCGAACGCCGCCTTGCCAGAGCACCGCCATAAAGCGCAGAGACCCGCGGGGATTATTCAGCGCTTCCCTTGTTGTAACGGCTCACGCCGGGTGCTCGGCACGGCCTCGTTCGGGTGTCTCGGGCGCCGGCTCGGCCACCATCACGCTGGTATGGGCATCGTCCAGCATGGTTTGCCAGTCCGCCGGCGGCGGCGCGTCCGTGAACAGCGCGTCCAGTTGCTCCAGGTGGCCGACGCGGACCATGGCGTTGCGACCGAACTTGGTCTGGTCGGTGGCGAGCCACACGCGCCGGGAATGAGCCATGATGGCCTGCGCGACACGCACCTCCTGGTAGTCGAAGTCGAGCAGAACGCCGTCGCTGGCGATACCGGAGATGCCGATAACGGCGTAGTCCACCCGGAACTGGCTGATGAAGTCGATGGTCGCCTCGCCGGTGATGCCGCGATCGCGCGAGCGCACGACACCGCCGGCGATGATCACCTGGAAACTGGGGTTGTCGCTGAGGATGGCGGCGACATTGAGATTGTTCGTGATCACGCGCAGGCCCTGGTGGTGGATCAGCGCCTTGGCGATTTCCTCGGTGGTTGTCCCGAGGGTGATGAACAGCGAGGCATGATCGGGGAGTTCCCGGGCAAGCGTCCGCGCGATGCGCTGTTTGGCTTCCTGCTGCATGACGCGGCGCGCGCGGTAGGCGACGTTCTCGACACTGGACGGCAGCCCCGCACCGCCGTGGTGGCGCCGCAGCAGGCCGGCGGCACAAAGCTGGTTGATATCCCGCCGTATGGTTTGCGGCGTCATATCGAACTCGCGTGCGAGCACGTCAATGGTAACGAAGCCCTGCTCCTGGACCCGGCGCATGATATCGTTCTGGCGCGGTGTAAGTTCGGCCATTATGGAATCCCCGGTTTGCTCTGGCGGGCCCGTGTTCGCAAACGAAAATCGGGCTTGACTTTACCGCTGAAACAGAAAAAATGACGGCCAGCTCGTGATCTATACTAAACAAATCCGGCGAGGTCGATAGGCTCGTGTGAACAGCCAGCGCCGACCTGAAACCGGTCCATTCGCATGAAGGAGACAGCATCCATGGCGTATCGCGTTGCCATTAACGGTTATGGCCGCATCGGCCGCAACACCCTTCGCGCACTCCACGAGCAGGGTGGTCGCAATATCGAGATCGTCGCGATCAATGATCTGGGTGATGCCCAGACGAACGCGTACCTGACCAAGCACGATACCGCCCACGGACCGTTCCCGGGGGAGGTGTCCGTCTCCGGTGACGATCTCGTCATCAACGGCTCCAAGGTCCGGGTGCTTGCCGAGCGCGATCCCAGCAAGCTGCCGTGGAAGGAGATGGAGATCGACGCCGTGCTCGAGTGCACGGGGCTTTTCACCACCAAGGAGAAAGCGTCCGCGCACCTGGAGGCCGGCGCCAGGCACGTGGTGATCTCCGCGCCGGGTGGCAGTGATGTCGACGCCACCATTGTTTACGGGGTCAACCACGACATTCTGACGGCGGACCACAAGGTCATCTCCAACGCGTCCTGCACCACCAACTGCCTGGCTCCCATCGTGGCCCCGATTCAAAAGAAGATCGGGATCGAGCGTGGTCTGATGACCACCATCCACTCCTACACCAACGATCAGGTGCTCAGCGACGTCTATCACAAGGACCCGCGCCGGGCCCGCTCCGCCACGCAGAACATGATCCCGACCAAAACCGGGGCGGCGGCGGCCATCGGCCTGGTGATGCCGGAACTCACGGGCTGTCTGGACGGTTTCGCCGTACGCGTGCCGACCATCAACGTGTCGCTGGTTGATTTCACCTTCATGCCCAGCCAGGCGACCGACGCCGAAACGGTTGATCGCGTTCTGCGTGATGCCGCGGCCTCCGGCCCGCTGAAGGGTGTGCTGGAAGTCTCGGACGAGCCGCTGGTGTCCCAAGACTTCAACCACAACCAGGCCTCGTCCATCTACGACCCCTCCATGACCCGCGTGACCCATGATCAGCTGATCAAGGTCTGTGCCTGGTATGACAACGAATGGGGTTTCTCGAGCCGTATGCTGGACGTCACGCAGGCATGGCTGGACAACGCGTCCAAGTAAGTGCTGCGAACCGGTGCCCGCGGCGCCGGCAGCGGAGCTTGCCACGGGCGCACCCCGCGCCCGGGCTCGTATACTGACCGGGCAGGTGTCACTGGGCGCCTGCCCGGCTTTTCGTTTTATCGAGGGAAATCGTCATGCCGCGCAGAACCAAGATTGTCGCAACCCTGGGGCCCGCAACGGAGGATCCCGCTACCCTGGAGGATGTCATCGCCGCGGGCGTGGATATGGTGCGCCTGAACTTCTCGCACGGCTCCGCCGATGACCACCGCCAGCGCGCGGACGCGGTCCATGCCGCGGCCGCGAAGCTGGGGCGTGACGTTGCGATCCTCGCAGACCTGCAGGGACCGAAGATCCGTGTGGCGCGCTTCCGTGACGGCCCGGTGCACCTGGAGGAGAACGCTGCCTTCTTCCTGGACGCCTCCCTGGGCGCGGACGAAGGCACGGTCGAAGGGGTGGGTCTGGACTACGTGGATCTGCCGGGGGACGTCGGTCCCGGCGACAAGCTACTGCTGGATGACGGGCATATCGTCCTGAACGTGGAATCGGTGGTGGGCAGCCGCATCCACTGCCGCGTGGAGCTCGGCGGGCCGCTGTCCGATAACAAGGGGATCAACCGCCAGGGGGGCGGCTTGTCCGCACCCGCCCTCACGG
>JAWOFB010000358.1:0-3258 GCA_046482445.1 Ectothiorhodospiraceae bacterium
TCCTGGTCACCGGGGCCTCCGGTGGCGTCGGCAGCTTCGCGACCCTGCTGCTGAGCCGCGCCGGCTACACCGTCACCGCGCTCACCGGCAAGCCGGATGCCGCGGACTACCTGCGCGGCCTGGGGGCCGAGAGCATCCTGGCGCCGGATGAACTGGAGGCGAGCGGCCGGCCCCTGGACAAGGCCCGCTGGGCCGGCGTCGTGGACGCGGTGGGCGGCGCCACCCTGGCCGGCCTCCTGCCCACCGTACAACCGTTTGGCACGGTGGCGGCCATCGGCCTGGCCGGGGGAACGGACCTGCCCACGACCGTCATGCCGTTCATCCTGCGGGGCGTGAGCCTGCTCGGCATCGAGTCCGTCTACTGCCCGGCGACGTTGCGCTTGAAGACCTGGGAGCGCATCGCCGGCGTGGTGGGAACGGACGACCTGGAGGCCATCGGCCATACGGCGGTGGGGCTCGAGGCCGTGCCGGAGGCCTGCCAGCGGCTGCTGGACCGCGGCGTTCGCGGGCGTGTCCTGGTGCGGCCGGACGCGGGGGCGCCATGACGCCCGGTGAGCGCTTCCGGGCCGCGATTGCCGCCGAGCGGCCGCTGCAGATCGCGGGCACGATCAACGCCTACACCGCGCTGCTGGCCGAGCGCGCCGGTTTCCGCGCGCTCTATCTCTCCGGCGGCGGCGTGGCCAACGCCTCCTACGGCTTGCCGGACCTGGGCATCACCCAGCTCGCCGACGTCCTGGAGGATGCCCGGCGCATCACCGCGGTCACGGACACGCCCCTGCTGGTGGACGTGGATACCGGCTGGGGCAGCGCCTTCAACATCGCGCGCACGGTCCGCGAGATGGAGCGGGCCGGCGTGGCCGCCATCCACCTGGAGGACCAGGTGGCCGCCAAGCGCTGCGGCCACCGGCCCAACAAGGAACTGGTCGGCAGCGCCGAGATGGTAGACCGGGTCACCGCCGCCGCGGACGCGCGCCGGGATCCGCAGTTCGTGCTCATGGCGCGTACCGACGCCTACGCGCGCGAGGGCCTGGATGCTGCGCTGGAGCGTGCACGGGCCTACGTGGCCGCCGGGGCGGACATGATCTTCGCCGAGGCGCTGCCGTCGCTGGATGCCTTCCAGGCGTTCACCGGGGCCCTGGATGTGCCGGTGCTGGCGAACATCACCGAGTTCGGGAAAACGCCGCTTTTCACCACCACGGAGCTGCACGGCGCCGGTGTCGCCATGGCGCTGTATCCGCTGTCCGCGTTCCGGGCCATGAGCCGCGCGGCGGAGCAGGTGTATACCACCATCCGTGGCGAGGGCACCCAGGCCGGCGTGGTGGATACCATGCAGACCCGCGCGGAGCTCTACGACGTCCTCGGCTACCACGCCTACGAGGCCAAGCTGGACGCCCTGTTCCGCGGCGACGACGACTGACACCGTTCGAACACCAGTGACTACGGCGCCCCCGGCGCCCGTTCCACCATTGAGAGGCCAACCATGAGCGAAACCACCAAGGGGGCCGCCGGCCTGCGTGGCCAGTCCGCCGGCGCGACGGCGCTTTGTACCGTCGGTGCCAAGGGCACCGGGCTCACCTACCGCGGCTACGATGTCCGGGATTTGGCCGATCACACGAGCTTCGAGGAGGTCGCCCACCTGATCCTCCACGGGCACCTGCCCAGCCGCGCCGAGCTGGAAGCCTACATCGGGCGGCTGCAGTGCCTGCGTGAGCTGCCCGACCCGGTTTGCGGCGTGCTTGAGCGCATCCCGGCCCACGCCCACCCCATGGACGTCCTGCGCACCACCGCCTCCATGCTGGGGACGCTGGAGACCGAGACGCGCTTCGACCAGCAGGCGGACATGGCCGACCGCCTGCTCGCCATCATGCCCTCGGCGCTTTTGTACTGGTATCACTACAGCCACCAGGGCCAGCGCATCGACCCGGTTACCGACGACCTCTCCATCGGCGGGCACTTCCTGCACCTGCTCCACGGGCAACCGGCCAAGAAGCTCCATGCCGATGTCATGAACGTCTCGCTGATCCTGTACGCGGAGCACGAGTTCAACGCCTCCACGTTCACCGCCCGGGTGTGCGCCTCGACCCTGTCGGACATGCACTCCTGCATCACCGGCGCCATTGGCTCGCTGCGCGGACCGTTGCACGGCGGCGCCAACGAGGCAGCCATGGACATGCTGGAACAGTGGTCCACCATCGCCGAGGCGCGCGAGGGGCTGCAGGCCATGCTCGAGCGCAAGGAAAAGATCATGGGCTTCGGCCACGCCATCTACCGCGAGCGCGACCCGCGCAACGCCGTCATCAAGGAGTGGGCGCGCAGGCTGGCCGAGGACGTGGGCGATACCACGCTGTACCCGGTGTGCGAGGCCGTGGAGCAAATCATGTGGGACGATAAGCGGCTGTTCCCGAATGCGGACTTCTACCACGCGCCGGCGTATCGCTTCATGGGCATTCCCACCAAGCTGTTCACGCCCATCTTCGCCATGTCGCGGCTCACCGGCTGGGCCGCCCACGTCATGGAACAGCGTGAGAACAACCGCATCATCCGGCCCAGCGCCGATTACGTGGGACCGGAGCTGCGCTCCGTCGAGCCCATCGACCAGCGCGGCTGACCGCAGCCAGGAGAAACCCCATGAGCGCCGATACCCGCAGCGCCCGCCGCCCCGATCCGGATCCGGAACTGGTGGCCATTGCCGACTACGTCACCAACCAGGCCATCAGCAGCGACGAGGCGTTCGATACCGCCCGTTACATGCTCATGGACAGCCTGGCCTGCGCCATGCTGGCCCTGCAGTACCCGGCCTGCATCAAGCTCCTGGGCCCGGTTGTGCCGGAGGCTCGCTGCGAAAACGGGGTTCGCGTGCCCGGCACCCCCTATCAGCTCGACTCGGTGCAGGGCGCGTTCAACATCGGCGCCATGATCTGCTGGCTGGATTTCAATGACACCTGGCTGGCGGCGGAGTGGGGACACCCGTCGGACAACCTGGGCGGTGTGCTGGCCGTCGCGGATTACCTCAGCCGCTGTCGCGTGAGCCGGTGCGAGGCGCCGCTGACCATGGGCTCGGTGCTGGAAGCAGCCATCAAGTGCCACGAGATCCAGGGCGTCATCGCCCTGGAGAACAGCTTCAACCGCGTGGGCCTGGACCACGTCATGCTCTGCCGCATCGCCACCGCGGCGGTCACCACCCACATGCTCGGTGGCGACCGGCAGGACGTCATCAACGTCCTCTCCCACGCCTGGGTGGACGGCTCCAGCCTGCGT
>JAWOFB010000395.1:0-5860 GCA_046482445.1 Ectothiorhodospiraceae bacterium
CGCCGCGAGCGCATGGGCCACATCGATCTGGCCAGTCCCGTGGCCCACATCTGGTACTTGAAGTCCCTGCCGTCGCGCATCGGGCTGTTGCTGGACATGACCCTGCGCGATATCGAACGGGTGCTCTACTTCGAGGCGTTCATCGTCATCGATCCGGGCATGACCCCGCTGGAGCGCGGCCAGCTGCTCACCGACGAGGGTTACCTGGATGCGGTGGAGCAGTACGGTGACGAGTTCGATGCGCGCATGGGCGCCGAGGCGGTCAAGGAGTTGCTGGGCAGCATCGAGCTCAAGGAAGAGCAGCAGAAGCTGCGCGAGGAACTCGACGGCACCAACTCCGACACCAAGATCAAGCGGCTGTCCAAGCGGCTGAAGATCGTCGAGGCATTCCTGCAGTCGGGTAACGACCCGCGCTGGATGGTGCTGGACGTGCTGCCGGTGCTACCGCCGGATCTGCGTCCCCTGGTGCCGCTGGACGGCGGGCGTTTCGCCACATCGGATCTCAACGATCTGTACCGGCGCGTGATCAACCGCAACAACCGCCTCAAGCGGCTGCTGGATCTCAATGCGCCGGACATCATCGTGCGCAACGAAAAGCGCATGCTCCAGGAGTCCGTGGACGCATTGCTGGACAACGGCCGGCGCGGTCGGGCCATCACCGGCACCAACAAGCGGCCGTTGAAGTCGCTGGCGGACATGATCAAGGGCAAGCAGGGGCGTTTCCGCCAGAACCTGCTGTGCAAGCGCGTGGATTACTCCGGGCGTTCCGTCATCGTGGTCGGCCCGACCCTGCGGCTGCACCAGTGCGGCCTGCCCAAGCGCATGGCGCTGGAGCTGTTCAAGCCGTTCATCTTCTCCAAGCTCCAGCGGCTGGGCATGGCCACCACCATCAAGGCGGCCAAGAAGATGGTCGAGCGCGAGGTGCCGGAGGTCTGGGACATCCTGGAAGATGTCATCCGCGAGCATCCCGTGCTGCTCAACCGGGGCCCGACGCTGCACCGCCTGGGCATCCAGGCATTCGAGCCGGTGCTCATCGAGGGCAAGGCCATCCAGCTGCATCCGCTGGTCTGCACGGCCTACAACGCCGACTTCGACGGCGACCAGATGGCGGTCCACGTGCCGCTGTCCCTGGAAGCGCAGATGGAAAGCCGGGCCCTGATGATGGCCACGAACAACGTGCTCACCCCGGCGAGTGGTGAGCCCATCATCGTGCCCACCCAGGACGTGGTGCTTGGCCTCTACTACATGTCGCGGGCGAGCGTGAATGCCCGCGGCGAAGGTATGGTGTTCACCGACCTCAACGAGGTCCACCGGGCCTATGACAGCGGCACGGTGTCGCTCCAGGCCCAGGTCCAGGTTCGCGTACCGGAGCTCCGGAGCAACGACGCCGGCGAGCAGGAGACGGTGATCACGCGCTACGACACCACCGTCGGCCGCGCGCTCATCTACCGGATCGTGCCCGCCGGTCTGCCCTTCGACCTTGTCAACAAGGAGCTCAACAAGAAGGGTATCTCGGCGATGGTCAACGCCTGTTACCGGGACGTCGGGCTGAAGGAGACCGTGATCTTCGCCGACCAGCTCATGTACATGGGCTTCTTCTTCTCCACCCGGGCGGCGGTGTCCATCGGCGTCAACGACATGGTCATCCCGGAGGAGAAGGGCGAGATCCTCGCCGGCGCCGAGGAAGAGGTGAAGGACATCGAGCACCAGTACGCCTCGGGTCTGGTGACCAACGGCGAGCGCTACAACAAGGTGGTCGACATCTGGTCGCGGACGAACGACTCCGTGGCCGGCGCCATGATGGAGAAACTCGGCAAGGAGACGGTGACCAACGCCCAGGGCGAGGAGGTGACCCAGACGTCGTTCAACTCCATCTTCATGATGGCCGACTCCGGTGCTCGCGGGTCGGCGGCCCAGATTCGCCAGCTCTCGGGCATGCGCGGCCCTATGGCCAAGCCGGACGGCTCCATCATCGAGACCCCCATCGCGGCCAACTTCCGCGAGGGGCTGAACGTGCTGCAGTACTTCATCTCCACCCACGGCGCCCGCAAGGGTCTGGCGGACACGGCCCTGAAGACGGCCAACTCCG
Source organism: Ectothiorhodospiraceae bacterium (assembly GCA_046482445.1). Classification (GTDB taxonomy): domain Bacteria; phylum Pseudomonadota; class Gammaproteobacteria; order Nitrococcales; family Aquisalimonadaceae; genus Aquisalimonas. The sequence goes on from JAWOFB010000395.1 coordinate 2,090, forward strand.
GCTATCTCACGCGGCGCCTGGTGGACGTCACCCAGGACCTGGTGGTCACGGAAGAGGACTGCGGCACGGAGAACGGGGTCTACATGGCGCCGATCATCGAGGGCGGGGACGTGGTCGAGTCCCTGAGCGAGCGCGTCCTCGGGCGCGTCCTCTGCCACGATGTGCTGGACAGCGAAAACCAGGAGGTTGCGATCCCGGCCGGGACCCTGCTGGACGAGCAGCTGGTGGATCAGCTGGAGCGACTGGGCGTTGACGACGTCAAGGTACGCTCGCCTATCACCTGCGATACGCGCCACGGTGTCTGCTCGCTGTGCTACGGCCGTGATCTCGCTCGCGGGCACCAGGTCAACGTCGGCGAGGCCGTCGGCGTTATCGGGGCCCAGAGCATTGGCGAGCCGGGCACGCAGCTGACCATGCGTACGTTCCATATCGGCGGGGCGGCTTCCCGCGCCGCGGCGGTGAGTGATGTCGAGGTCAAGGCCGAGGGCCGGATCCGGTTCCATAAGCTGAACACCATTCGTCACCACTCGGGCAACCTGGTGGTTACCTCGCGCTCCGGTGAGATCACCCTGATGGATGACCAGGGTCGCGAGCGTGAGCGCTACAAGGTGCCCTATGGCGCCACTGTCATGGTGGACGATGGCGACCACGTCGAGGCCAACCAGATCGTGGCTTCGTGGGACCCGCACACCCACCCGATTGTCACCGAGGTGCGCGGCCGGCTGCGCTTCTTCGATTTCATCGAGGGTGTCACCGTCAACCGCCAGGTCGACGAGATCACCGGGCTGTCCAGCCTGGAGATCACCGATCCCAAGAGCCGTGGCAACCAGGAGTATCCCAGCGAACTGCCCGGTGCCAAGCAGGACGAGAAGGTGGCGGCCAAGGACATGCGGCCCATGATCAAGCTGTTCGACGAGAACGGCGACGAGATCATGATCCCCGGAACCGACATCCCGGCCCAGTACTATCTGCCGGGCGGGGCCATCGTCAGCGTCGAGGACAACGCCGAGGTGGACGTGGGCGACGTGCTTGCCCGCATTCCCCAGGAGTCGTCCAAGACCCGCGACATCACCGGCGGCCTGCCGCGGGTGGCCGACCTGTTCGAGGCCCGCAAGCCCAAGGAGCCGGCCATTCTGGCGGAGATCTCCGGCACCGTGTCGTTCGGGCGCGAGACCAAGGGCAAGCAGCGCTTGGTCATCACCCCGCAGGAGGGCGACAACCACGAGGAACTCATTCCCAAGTGGCGGAACATCAACGTCTTCGAGGGTGAGCACGTGGAGAAGGGCGAGGTGGTCGCCGACGGCGAGCCGAGTCCCCACGATATACTGCGTCTGCTCGGGGTGCCGGCCCTGGCCGCCTACGTGGTCAAGGAGATCCAGGACGTCTATCGGTTGCAGGGCGTGAAGATCAACGACAAGCACATCGAGGTGGTCATCCGCCAGATGCTGCGCAAGTGCGAGGTCACGGATCCGGGCGACAGCACCCTGCTGCGGGGCGAGCAGGTGGATCGGGCCACCGCCGAGGAGATCAACGACGACTTGCGTCTCGGCGACAAGCAGCCGGTGGAGTATCAGCCGCTGCTGCTCGGTATCACCAAGGCGTCCCTGTCCACCGAGTCGTTCATCTCGGCGGCGTCGTTCCAGGAGACCACGCGGGTCCTCACCGAGGCGTCCGTGCGCGGAGCCAACGACGAGCTTCGCGGTCTCAAGGAAAACGTCATCGTGGGCCGCCTGATCCCGGCCGGCACCGGCTATGCCTATCACGAGGAGCGCCGCCGGCTGCGTCAGTCCGGGATGCCCACCTCCGTGGCGGATGCCGAAGCGGAGCTTGCTTCCGAGCTCGCGGAGACCGAGCGCTCGGAGCCGGAAACCGGCGCCCAAGACGTCCCCCCCGAGACGCCGGACGAGTAAGCGCACCGGCGTCACCTCCGGGTGCGTGCCCCGGAGTGTTCCAAGAGCCCGCATGGTCGGGCCTTGGTTGACACTCCAGGGGTGCGTGCCTACAATTGCGCACCTTCGACAGGCCGCCCCGCCGGCCTGTCGTTTGTTTACAGCTTGGAGTGAGCGAAGGGTATGGCCACGACCAATCAGCTTGTCCGCAAGGGACGCCGCAACAAGACGGCGAAAAGCAACGTCCCGGCGCTGGAGGCTTGCCCTCAGAAGCGCGGCGTTTGCACCCGCGTCTATACCACGACGCCGAAGAAGCCCAACTCGGCACTGCGTAAGGTCGCCCGTGTGCGCCTGACGAACAGCTACGAGGTTGCATCGTACATCGGCGGCGAGGGGCACAACCTGCAGGAACACTCCGTGGTGCTGATCCGCGGCGGTCGTGTGAAGGACCTGCCCGGTGTTCGCTACCACACGGTGCGCGGCGCGCTGGATACCGCCGGTGTCAACAAGCGGCGGCAGGGCCGCTCCAAGTACGGCACCAAGCGGCCCAAGGGCTAGCCGCTCCTTTTACCGCATTCTGAAAGGCTTCGGATACAACCATGCCGAGAAGACGCGAAGTTCCCAAGCGCAAGGTGCTCGCTGACCCCAAATACGGGAGCGAGATGCTGGCCAAGTTCATGAACATGCTGATGCGCGACGGCAAGAAGTCCGTCGCCGAGCGGATCGTGTACGACGCGCTGAATCAGATCCACGCCAAGGGCTCCAACGAGCCGCTGGGTGTCATGGAGCAGGCGCTGGAAAACATTCGCCCGGCCGTCGAGGTCAAGGGCCGTCGCGTCGGCGGTGCGACCTATCAGGTGCCGGTCGAAGTGCGCCCCGAGCGGCGCAACACGCTGGCGATGCGGTGGCTGATCGACGCCTCGCGCAAGCGCAGCGAAAAGACCATGGCCATGCGCCTGGCTGGTGAGGTCCGCGAAGCCGCCGAGAGCCGCGGCAGCGCGGTGAAGAAGCGCGAGGACACGCACCGCATGGCCGAGGCCAACAAGGCGTTTTCTCATTACCGCTGGTAACAGCAAGGGTTTGAACCGTGCCACGTAAGACTCCTATCGAGCGCTATCGCAATATCGGCATCATGGCGCACATCGATGCCGGCAAAACGACGGTCACCGAGCGCGTCCTGTTCTACACCGGTATTTCGCACAAGATGGGCGAAGTCCATCACGGCGCAGCGGTGATGGACTGGATGAGCCAGGAGCAGGAGCGTGGCATCACCATCACCTCGGCAGCCACGACCACGTTCTGGCGGGGGATGGACCAGCAGTATCCCGAGACACGCGTCAATATCATCGACACGCCCGGCCACGTGGACTTCACCATCGAGGTGGAGCGCTCCCTGCGCGTACTCGACGGTGCCATCTGTGTGCTCGACGCCAACGCGGGCGTTGAGCCCCAGACCGAGACGGTCTGGCGCCAGGCCAACAAGTACGGCGTGCCGCGTCTGATCTTCGTCAACAAGATGGACAAGATGGGTGCGGACTATTACCGCTGCGTTGACATGTGCAACCAGCGACTCGGCACCTATGCGGTACCGGTCCAGTTGCCCATTGGCGCCGAGGACGGCTTCGAGGGCGTTGTCGACCTCATCGGCATGCGCGCCATCTACTGGAGCATGGAAGACGCCGGGATCACCTACGACTCTCGGGATATTCCGGAAGACCTCCAGGAAGCCGCCCAGCGCTACCGCGACGAGATGATCGAGGCGGCGGCCGAGGCCAACGAAGAGCTGATGAACAAGTACCTCGAGGGTGAACTCACCAACGAGGACATCCGGCACGGCCTGCGGCTGCGGACCATCGCCAACGAAGTGGTGCCGGTAACCTGC
>JAWOFB010000083.1:0-2689 GCA_046482445.1 Ectothiorhodospiraceae bacterium
GGGTGCTCGCACGCGGACTGATATCAAGCAGGGCCAGGCCTACGCGGCGTCCCGCAGTACCGTCCCGGGAGATGTGCCGGGAGATGTTGCGCACCTGCACGGTCACCGGGATGGTCTCCACCCCGGGGATTTCGAGTTCGCAGCCGGGGAAGCGGTCGCCCACCGCCAGACCCAGTTTCATGGCGCTGTCGATGATGCCGGCGCCACCGAGGCTGAGATCCGCGCAGCGCAGGGCATGCACGGTGTCGTCCGGCCCCGGGATATGGCAAAGCACCGGCCGCGCCACCGGCATGGGAACGCGGAAATACTCCCGGCGCTGGAGCCGGTGCACGCTCTCGGGCAGCGGGGCGCGAAACGCCGGCCCGTCGGCGCGCTCGACGACCCGGATCCCGGACAGCCGGAAACGCACGCTGACATTGTGTTCCCGCGCCAGGCAAACAACCCCGTTGGCTTCCTGGGCGCGGCGGTTCACCGCCGGGTCCGGTCCCTGGTCCAGTTCCACCTCGGCGCTGTCGTCATCCACGCCGAGAACGGCCGTGACCAGGCTCTCGCGGCCGTGATTGAAATGCATGGTGACCAGTTCCGGGCGCCGGCCGAGCTGGCGCAGCACCGCCTTGATGTCCTCGCGCCGGGTGAGCAGGAAACGGTCGTCGTCGGCCTCGTTGCTGGCAGTGGACGTCACGGCTATCCTCGATTCGGTTGCGCTGCAATGATGATAACCGATCCCGCCGGGAGGCCCATGAGCCGACAGCGATCGCCCCGCAGCAAGGGCTCGCCCTATATTACCCGCGAAGGCTGGCGCACCCTGGAAAAGGAACTGGAGTGGCTCTGGCGCGTCCGACGGCCGGAAGTCACCCGGGCGGTTGCGGAGGCGGCCGCCATGGGTGATCGCTCCGAGAATGCCGAATACATCTACGGCAAGAAGCAGCTCCGCGAGATCGACCGCCGCGTGCGCTTCCTGGGCAAGCGCCTGGACGAACTCACCGTCGTCCAGGAGCGACCGGCGGACCCGGAGCGCATCCGTTTCGGCGCCTGGTTCCGGGTCGAGGACCAGGCCGGCACCAGCGCCCGGTACCGCGTGGTGGGTCCTGACGAGATCGACCCGGAGGCCGGGTTCATCAGCGTCGACTCGCCCATGGCCCGGGCAGTGCTCGGCAAACGCGCCGACGATGCGGTTACGGTCACCCTGCCGAGCGGCCCCGAGGAACACGTCATCACGGCGGTGTGGTACCCGGGGGACTGATCCCCGGGTCCGTTGCTCACGCGGTTACTGATCGCCGCCGGAGGCGGTGTCATCCACCGCCTCGGCATCACTGCCGCCGCCTTCCTGGTTCTGGTAGGCACCCCAGGCCACGTAGCCGCGCGCGTTGGCACTCACCGGGTCCTCCACCACCTGGCTCTGGGCGATCTGGCCCTGGAGATAGCGCGCCATGATCTGGCCGCCGCCACCGGTGAGCAGCACGGTGTCGTAATCGGTGAGCTGCCACAGTGACTGCAACTCCACCATCAGCTTGGTGGCCACGTCGCCCAGGATCTCGTCGCGCAGGCCGGTGATATCCACGCTCTTGCCGGAGACGCTGATCGTGCCCTCGATGACGGCCCGATCCAGGGTATAGGTCTCACGCTCCAGCCCGTACTGGGTGCTCAGCGCAGCGGCCAGGGTGTCGTAGCCGGTGGAGATGCCGATGGGCACGGTCCGGCTCCAGGCCGGTGCATATTCACCTTCGATGATGGTGGCGAAATCCGTGGTGCGGAAACCCACGTCGATAATGCCCACGCGGCCCTCGAGCATCTGGGCATCACCCCGCACCTGGCCGTTGGTATCCAGCACCTCCGCCCAGAAGGTTCCCAGCGGCTGCGGTACCACCTCGATGTCGTCCAGGCGGATGGTCAGATCCTGGCTGCTGCGGCCCGTGTGGCGCGTGACCTTGTGAGTGCCGCGCAGGCGCCCCACCAGGTCGTCCGCCAGGTGCATGCGCCCGGGCGGCAGGCCGGTGACAACCTGGAAGTCGTTCTTGGAGTCGCGGCAGAACATGCTCAACGCGGCCAGGAACAGCACGCGCAGGTCATCGCCGTCCTCGCGGGTGGTCGACAGGCCCCGGTGGGCAAGGCGGGACTGGCGGATCGCCAGATCACCCACGAAGTAGGTCTTACCGTCCAGGGTGATGCGAATATCGCTTGCCGGATCCGGCTTCTTGAGCCCGAGCGACATGCCGCCGCCGGTGCTGCCCTCGCCGACGACGCTCGGGAAGCGCACGCCTTCCCGGCCGTCGTTGGCCTTGATAAAGCCGTATCCCATGTCCAGTCCGATTAAGCGTGCCAAAGCGCTACCCCCGCTTGTTTGTCTTGTCCTTGGTATCCGCCGTGAGCGGACCGCCCGAGCCGAGCGGTGCCCCCGAATCATCACCCGACGAGCGTAAACGCATCAATGTCCTGGCGCCACCACCGTCACCGCTGGCAGCGCGGACAGTAGCAGGTGCTGCGCTGGCCGATGCGGGCCAGGCGCAAGGGGCGACCGCAGCCCGGGCACGGCTCACCGGCCCGCCCGTAGACCTGCAGCGCCTGGCGAAAGTAGCCCGGCTTACCGCCGCCGCCGACGAAATCCCGCAGGGTGGTACCACCGGCATCAATCGCATCGCCGAGCACCCGGCGCACCGCTGCGGCCAGGGTGCGGTAGCGGGCGCGTCCC
>JAWOFB010000091.1:0-3181 GCA_046482445.1 Ectothiorhodospiraceae bacterium
TCCCTCGTACAGCGATACCGGATTGCCGCTGAGGCTGGCGATGGGCTGATAGACCAGCCGGAAGCGGCCGTGATCCAGGGCCTGGCGCAGAACCGGTTGCCATTGCTGGTCATCCGGCGGTGCCGCCTGGGTCTCTCCCGTCGCGGTTTCATCGGTGTGTCCGGTCGCCTGACGGGCGCGCTCCAGGGCACTATCCACGCCCGCCAGATCGGCGCGCAGCAAGGTAAGCCCAAGGCGGCCGCGGGTGGCAGGGGCCTGCTGATCCAGCGCCTGTTGCAGGCGCGTTGTGAGAGCCTGCAACTCGGCGTCGCCGGCGTCGTGAATCAGCGCCGCGTAACGACCCGGCGCAAGCCGAGCCACAACGGACGCCGGCGGGAGTCCCTGTCGGAGTCGTCGCGTCACTGCAACGTTCAGGGCACGGTCCAGGCGCCGGTCACGGCCCGCCGGTACATCCGCGGATTCCGCCTCCACGTGCAGCAGGGCCGCGCGGCGATCGGCGTCCCGGACGCGTGCCAGCGCCTGGCGCAGCTCGTCGCGGAGATGGTCCGGGCTGTCCAGCCCGGTATCCGGATCCCAGCGCGCCAGGGCCTTCGCCGTGGCCGCGAGCCCCGCCACTCGCTGCAGGCGACCGGCAACCATGGCGGCCAAATCCTCGCCCGGGGCCGGTAGCCCCACAACGGCGTCGATGCCCGCCTCGGCGGCCAGGCCGTCGAACCGATGCCGGTCACCCTCGGCCAGGACCAACGCAGGGATGCCGTAGAAGCGCGGCTCCTGACGTACCACCCGCAACAGGTCGCGGGCGTCCACGCTGGCCAGTTCACCCGATACCAGCAGTACATCGGGCGGGTCTCGCTCCAGTTCCCCGAGCAGTGACCCAGGGTCGTCGCTTTGTTGAACGCGCATGCCGCGTTCAGTCAGCGCTGCCGCCGGTTCCGCGAGGCGGTCGCGGTCGTCGACCAGGAGCACCCGCGGCTGATCAGTGAGTGCGGGGGCGTTGAGGAGTTGTTGGAGGCGTTGCGCCAGGACTGTTGGATTGAACGGCCAGGTCAGCCACGCGTCGCCGCCGCTACGGATGGCGTCCAGGCGGTTTGCCAGACCATCCTCGCGGCCGACAACGAGCAACCACGGACGCGGACCCTCGGGGCGTGCGAAGGCGGGGGCCGACGCCGCTGCGTCACCGTCGTCATCCCGCAGCAGTGACTGGTCCACAACCACGGCGGCCGGGGGTGTGTCGCCGCTGGCATTGGACGCAACCGCCAGGTTCACGAAGGGTCGCGCCCGGAAACCGAAGTCTCTCAGACTGTCGCAAAGCCGGTCTGCTGCGCCGCGGTCCCCGAATACAACGAAAACCGGTCGGTTTCCGCTTGCCGCCTGCGTCGTTTGCGCCGTTCGCTCAGCCATGCAGCGGTTCCGTGCCCGGTTCGCAGCTGGCGGTCAGGATACGCGAGCCATCTCGGCCGGGAAATTGGAGCGGGGTGGCAGTCACGGTTGGCCGCGCCGGACGACCGGCTGTTCCAGGTAAGTACGTAACTCGGTGCGCGGCACGGGGCGCGCGAACAGGAATCCCTGGAGCAGATTGCAGCCGCGGCGCTGGAGGTCGCTTGCCTGCGCCGCTGTTTCAACGCGTTCCGCGACCACGGCTAGATCCATGTGGTGAGCCATGGTGATGGTTCCCTGGACCACGGCACCGCTGGAGCGATCCGTGAGAATGTCACGGATGAAGCTGCCGTCCAGTTTGACGGTGCTGATGGTGAGTTGCCGGAGGTAACTCAGACTCGAGAAGCCGGTGCCGAAGTCATCGATGGCCACTTTGATGCCCATGCGGTTGAGTTCTTCCAGGGTCGCGATCGCGCTGTCCGTGTCGTGCATGAGCACGCCTTCCGTGAGTTCGATGGTCAGGCGCTGCGGCGCCATGCCATACAGGTCCAGCGCCTGATGGACGTCATCGAGAAAGGTCTCGCGGCGGAATTGCAGCGGCGAGATGTTGACCGCGACCGGGAGGACGCTGCCCGTCGTGCGCTCAAGCTCCGCCATGTCATGCGCCGCCTGCCTGAGAACCAGGCGGCCCAGGGAAACGATCTGCCCCGTTTGCTCGGCCAGCGCAATGAACCGATCGGGTGCCAGCAAGCCACGCTCCGGGTGGCGCCAGCGCACCAGAGCCTCGAAACTCTGAACCCGACGAGTGCCTGCGTCCACCACAGGCTGGTAGTACAGCTCGAACTCTTCGCGGCGGATTGCCTCTTCCAGTTCCCGGCGCAGCGTGACCCGCTCGGTGATCTGGGGGGTGATCGCGCCAGCGTGCCATTCCCAGGTGTTGCGGCCGCGCTGCTTCGCTCCGAGCATTGCTTGATTCGCCTGGTGGATCAGGTCGCCCGGCGCCTTCAACGGTCGCTCGCCGGCTGCAATGCCCACGCTGCCGCTCACCTGCAGACGGTGGTCATCCACCACGTAAAGCTGCGTGAGCGCGTCCAGGATCGACTCGGCCAGCGCGATGACACGCTCTTGATTGGTAACCTGCGGCACCAGAACCACGAATTCGTCACCGCCCAGCCGCGCCAGCATGGAATCCGGGTGGAGGACGGATTCCAGTCGCTCCGCAATGGCCACCAGCAGGCGGTCACCCGTGGTGTGGCCCAGACTGTCGTTGATCGGTCGGAAGTCATCGATATCCACGGACAGCACGGCCAGTGTCTCGCCCCGGCGCCGCGCCAGGTCCATGCTTTCCTCCAGTTGCGTCTCGAAGCTCTGGCGGTTGGGCAGACCGGTGAGCAAATCGTGTGACGCGTAGTAGGCCAGCCGGGCCTCGTAGTCTTTCTGGGCCGAGATGTCGTGGAGGACACCCACGAAGTGTTTGCTTTGACCGTCCTCGCGGATCGGGCTGACGTACAGCTCGCTCCAGAACGAGGTGCCGTCGCGTCGATAGCTCAGCAGCGGGACCTGGACCTCGGCGCCCTCGCTCACCGCCTGCTGGACGCGAGTGATGGCCTCGGCGCTCGTATCCGGCCCGCGGATCTGGAGGAAGTTGCGACCGATCATCTCCTCCCGGGGGTAGCCCGTCAGCTTCAGTAAGGTGGCATTGGAATAGATGACCGGTGTGTTCGATTGCGCCGCGTCAACGATGAAGACCCCGTTAACGCTGTTCTCCACGGCCCGGTGCAGCAGGTGTAACTCGCGCTCACGA
>JAWOFB010000372.1:0-2670 GCA_046482445.1 Ectothiorhodospiraceae bacterium
ATACCGCCAAACGATCCGACTGACGCGCTGTTCACCTGCTCGATATCCACCCGATCCACGAGCCCTCCTCCCGACGCTGCGTACCTCGGCGCACTACTGACGCTCGCCAATAGGGGAGATGCTAGCGGCCATCGGGTCGGGGCGGCGTGATGGATTCCGCAAGTCCGGCCACCCGGTGCCGGGCGCGATGCCCGGCATTCAGGCAGGCAGATTGATCACCGCGGTGGCAATGGAGAAATAGATCACAATGCCGAAGAAATCGGCGATCGATGTCACCAGCGGCGCGCTTGCTGTCGCCGGGTCCAGATCCAGCCGCGCCAGTACGAAGGGCAGCAGCATGCCGACCATGCTACCCACCACCACGACACAGACCATGGCCATGGAGACAATCGCCGCAAGCTCGGTACCGCCGCGCCAGACCCCGACCACGGACACAGCCATGGCCATGGTAACTCCCAGGGCGAAGGCGACGCCGAACTCCTTGCCCCACAGTTTGAGCCAGTCCTTGGTCTGCACGTCACCGGTCGCCAGCGCGCGGACCATGAGGGTGGCGGACTGCGAGCCGGCATTGCCGCCGGAGGCCACAATGAGCGGCAGCAGGAACACCAGCGCCACCGCCGCCTCGATGGTGGTCTCGAAATACGCAATGGCAGCACTGCCGAAGGCGTTCATGAACACCAGCATGACCAGCCAGCCGATGCGCTTGCGGTAGAGCACCGTGGGGCCGGCCTCCTTGAGACTGAGGTTGAGCGCGCTGACGCTGGCCATCTTGTGGAAGTCCTCGGTGGCCTCTTCCTCCACCACGTCGATGACGTCGTCCACGGTCACGATCCCCAGCAGGACGCCCGTGGCGTCCACCACCGGCAACACCTCCAGGTCATAGTGTTTCATCAGCCGCGCGGCTTCCTCGCGATCCTCGGAGACCAGGATCTTGACGGGATCCTCGCGCATGATCTCCTCGATGCGCTTGTCCGGCGGGCAAAGGACGAAGTCCCGCAGGCGCACGCGGCCCAGGAGCGCCCCACGGACATCCGTGACAAACACCACGTTCAGCGTCTCACCGATCTGGCTGCGGCTGCGCAGGTGATTGAGCGCCTGCTCCACCGTCCAGCCGACCCGGACAGTAAGGAATTTCGGCGTCATGATGCGACCGGCGCTCTGCTCCGGGAAACCGAGCAGCCGCAGCGCCTCCTTGACGTTCTCCGGCGAGAGGAGCTTGAGCAGGTCCTGCAGGTCCTCCGGATCCTGGCGCTCCAGCAGCGCCGTGCGGTCATCCGGGAGCATATGCAGGAGAATGAACCGGCTGTGGTCCTCGTCCAGTTCCGCGAGCAGCCGCTCCTGGAGCCACGGGGCCAGATACGCAAAAACCGGCGGCTGCCGGTCGCGCGGCAACCGGCGCAGGGCGGCCTGCGCCTCCTCGAGTTCAAGCTCGCTCAGCGCCTCCGCAATATCCTGGACAGCCATTTCCTCGAGCAGGCTATCCAGATCAGCCCACCGCTCATCGCGGACCGTATCCACCACCTGCTGGAGTACTTCAGCCTTGTCCATAGAACCCCCGGGTTGACTGCATCATGGCCGCGCGAAGGGCACGGATGGTGTGTGACTGCAATGGAACATGGCCCTGGCCGGCACCACGGGAAACGGAGCAGCACGCATGCCAGGAAACGGCCCGGCACCCACAAGGAGGCAGTAACCAGGGGCATCAAGCCGCTTGATCCGGTTCCAGCCGGCGGCATGCTCAGTTGAGGAAACGCGGCTGCGACCCGGTTACGGCCGGCGGGAACCGGATCAGACGGCAGGCCGCTCGTTCGCCTGGAAGGGATCCCGCGCGGACATCACCGGGGCCCTGCACCGGCTGCGCTGACACGACTCCAACGTCGGGACCTCCACTGCTCGATGGCAGGCCTTATTATAGGAGACCCGCGAAGGCCGACAAAGCGCCTGCAACCTTGCAGGTTCCGGCATAGGGTGACGCGGGCGCCGCCTGTATCATGCGGCTTGCGGACATCCACCAACAGCCGGCTCGTGTATCGGGCTACAGCCTTCGGACCGCCGCTTTGCCAGAGGTGAGCCATGAAACGCGGAGATGCGCTCGCATGATTCGGCGGTGCCTTAGCGCCCGCGCGGCCGCCGGGTTTCTCGTCGGTGCCCTCTGCCTGGCGGGCGGGGCGCCCATGGGCGCTACCACCGAGGCACCGCCGGTGGCGGTTGCGGCGAACCTCCGCTTCGCCATGCCCGAACTCATCGAGGCTTTCCGTGAAACACACGGGGCAAGCGTGCGACCGAGCTACGGCTCCAGTGGCAACCTCCGCCGACAGATCACCCAGAATGCGCCCTACGAGCTCTTTCTCTCCGCCGACGAGGGCTATGTACAAGCGCTGGATGAGGGCGACCATACGCGGGTCGCCGGCAAACGCTATGCCCGGGGTCGCATTGCAATTGTCGTCGGGGATGAGGCCCCGGCCGGCCTGACTGACGGCTCCCTGGAGGCACTCCGTGAGCGACTGCGCAGCGGCGAACTCGGCCGTTTTGCCATCGCTAACCCGGACCACGCGCCCTACGGCCGCGCCGCTCGGCAAGCCCTGGAAAACGCGGGCCTGTGGCAGGCCATCCAGTCGCACCTGCTGGTGGGCGAGAACGTTGCCCAGGCCAGCCGCTTCGGCCTCTCCG
>JAWOFB010000135.1:0-3974 GCA_046482445.1 Ectothiorhodospiraceae bacterium
CCCTGAAGGACTGCCTGGGCCGGGTGTGGCAGTGCGGCACCATCCAGGTGGATTTCGCCCTGCCGGAGCGCCTCGGCGCCGACTATGTGGGCGAGGACGGCGACCGGCACACGCCGGTGATGCTCCACCGCGCCATCCTGGGTTCCTTCGAGCGCTTCATCGGCATTCTCATCGAGGAGCACGCCGGAGCCCTGCCGCTGTGGCTCGCGCCCGAGCAGGCGGTGGTGCTGAATATCACCGACCGGCAGGCGGAAACCGCGCGGGAGCTGGAAAAAACCCTTCGCAGTCGCGGATTTCGCGCCTCGGCCGACTTGAGAAACGAGAAGATCGGCTTTAAAATCCGCGAGCACACGTTACAGCGCATCCCCTACATGCTGGTCATCGGGGATCGCGAGATGGAAACGGGTTCCGTGGCTGTTCGCACCCGCTCCGGCGAAGATCTGGGGTCGATGCCTGTCGAGGCGATGATCGCCAGGCTGGAAGAGGAATGCGCACAGTCAACCAGGCGTTCGGCGGAGGATTAAAGCATCGCTCTGAAAAGCAAGCGCAAGCGCTCCGGCGTTGATGACAAGAACATCAACGACGAAATCCAGACCCAGCAGGTTCGGCTGATCGACCCGGACGGTGAGCAGTTAGGCATCGTCTCGCTGGATGAGGCCCTTCAGAAAGCGGAAGATGCCGGCCTGGACCTGGTGGAGATGGTGCCGCACCCGGAGACGGCTGTTTGCCGGATCATGGATTACGGCAAACACAAGTTCGAGGCCAGCAAGAAGCAGCAGGCGGCCAAGAAAAAGCAGAAACAGGTCCAGCTCAAGGAAGTGAAGTTCCGTCCGGGCACCGACGAGGGCGACTACGAGACCAAGCTGCGCAACCTGCGGCGGTTCCTGGAAGACGGTGACCGGGGCAAGGTGACCCTGCGTTTCCGTGGACGGGAAATGGCGCACCAGGATCTGGGGCTGAAGCTCCTCGAGCGCGTGGAAAAGGATCTGGAAGACATCGCCACGGTCGAGCAGCGGCCCAAGATGGAAGGTCGCACCATGGTGATGATGCTGGCGCCCCGCAAGAAGGGCTGACGCCAACAACGCCGACGATCGTCAAGCAGGCCAGCCTCGGGCTGGCTTGCTGTTTTTAACGGGAGACGGGCAATGCCGAAGATGAAGACCAATCGGGGCGCGGCCAAGCGCTTCGCGCGCACCGGGTCGGGGCGGTTCAAGCGCAAGAAGGCGTTTGCCAATCACATCCTGACCAAGAAGTCGCAGAAGCGGAAGCGCAACCTGCGCGGTTTCACGCTGGTCGCCAAGCGTGACCACGACAGCGTGCGCCGGCTTCTGCCCTACAGCTGATCACCACGGAGGCCAGTCATGGCACGAGTCAAACGCGGCGTCACCGCGCGCGCCAAGCACAACAAGGTCCTGCGCAAGGCCAAGGGCTATTACGGCGCCCGCAGCCGTAGCTGGCGGCTTGTGAACCAGGCCGTGATCAAGGCCGGGCAGTACGCCTACCGCGACCGGCGCCAGCGCAAGCGGCAGTTCCGCGCGCTGTGGGTTACCCGCATCAATGCGGCTGCGCGCAACAACGGCCTGTCCTACAGCCGGCTGATGAACGGTCTGAAGAGGAGCAATGTCGAGCTCGACCGCAAGGTCCTCGCCGACATGGCCGTCTTCGACAAGACCGGCTTCAGCAAGGTCGCCGAGCGCGCCAAGGCTTCCCTGTAAAGCGGAGCCGAGGCACCGCGGCCGGCCGCGGGCAGCAGTAAGGGAAAGGGGTCCAGCGCCTTTCCCTTTTTTTCGTGATCGGGACGCGGCGCGCCGGTGGCCGGCCGCTGCCGTGACAGGGCGGGAGGAGCATGAGCGCGGAACGATCCGAGGAGCTCCAGGAGCTGGTCCGGGAGGCGCTGACCGCCATCCGTCAGGCCACCGATGCCAGTGAGCTGGATGCGGTCCGGGTAGCCTACCTGGGCAAGAAGGGTCGTATTACCGCACAGCTCAAGCAGCTCGGCAGCCTGCCCGCCGAGGAACGCCCGGCCGCCGGTCAGGTGATCAACGCCGCCAAGGAGGAGGTCCAGCAGGCGCTGGACGAGCGGCGCGAGACGCTGGAGAGCGCGGGGCTGGAGGCGCGCCTCGCCGCCGAGGCGGTGGACGTGACCCTGCCCGGGCGCGGGCAGGACACTGGCGGCCTGCATCCCGTCACGCGCACGCTGGATCGCATCCAGGCGCTGTTCGGGACCATGGGCTTCCGCGTGGCCGAGGGCCCGGAAATCGAAGATGACTACCACAACTTCGAGGCCCTCAATATCCCGGCCCACCATCCTGCCCGGGCCATGCACGACACCTTCTACTTCGACGCCACCCGGGTGCTGCGCACGCACACCTCACCGGTGCAGATCCGCGTCATGGAGACCGAGGGCGCGCCGGTGCGCATCATCGCGCCCGGGCGCGTGTACCGGTGCGACTCCGATCTGACGCACTCGCCCATGTTCCACCAGGTGGAGGGGCTGCTGGTGGACGAGGGCATCACCTTCGCCGACCTCAAGGGCACCCTGCACGACTTCCTGGAGGCGTTCTTCGAGCAGTCCCTGGAGGTGCGCTTCCGGCCGTCGTATTTCCCGTTTACCGAGCCCTCGGCGGAAGTGGATGTGGCCTGCGTCCAGTGTCAGGGGCAGGGTTGCCGGGTGTGCGGCGGCAGTGGCTGGCTGGAGGTGCTGGGCGCCGGCATGGTGCACCCGCGGGTGTTCGAGTACTGCGGCATCGATGCCGAACAGTACACCGGCTGGGCCTTCGGCATGGGCGTCGAGCGCCTGGCCATGCTGCGCTACGGTGTCAACGACCTGCGCCTGTTTTTCGACAACGACCTGCGTTTTCTGCGGCAGTTCCGGTAATGGCGCGCGCCGCGGGCGTGTGCCGGGCCACGGAGCCGAGGAGCCCCGATGAAGATCAGTGAGCAATGGCTGGCGGAATGGGTGCCCACCGGGCTCGACCGCGACGCGCTGGCCCATCGCCTGACCATGGCCGGCCTGGAAGTCGACGGCATCGAGCCCGCCGCCCCAACGTTCAGCGGCGTTGTCGTCGCCCGCATCGTTGACTGCCGGCCGCACCCGGAAGCGGACAAGCTGTCGCTGTGTGACGTGGACGACGGCAGCGGCGAGACCCTGCAAGTGGTCTGCGGCGCACCCAATGCCGCCGCCGGCCTGCGCGCGCCGCTGGCCCGTGTGGGCGGCGCGCTGCCGGAGGGTCAAACCATTGAGCGGACCAAGGTGCGCGGACAGGCGTCCAACGGCATGTTGTGCTCCGCTCGGGAACTGGGCCTGAGCGAGGATGCCGACGGCCTGATGCCCCTGCCGGCGGACGCGCCTGTTGGCGTTGATCTGCGGGACTGGCTGGAGCTGGCGGACAGCATCCTGGAACTGGATCTCACGCCCAACCGCGGCGACTGCCTGGGCATGCTGGGCGTCGGCCGCGAGGTCTCCGCGCTCACCGGCACCGACCTGGTGAGCCCCGCGGTAGCCGAAGTCCCGGCCGCCACGAGCGACAGTCTCAACGTCACCTTGGACGACCCCGCCGCCTGCAGCCGCTACGCCGGTCGCTTGGTGCGCGGCGTGGATGCCGGTGCGCCCACGCCCATGTGGCTCCAGGAGCGCCTGCGGCGGGTGGGCATTCGCAGCCTGGGCCCGGTGGTGGATGTCACCAACTACGTGATGCTCGAATACGGCCAGCCCATGCACGCCTTTGACGCCGCCGCGCTGGCTGGCGGCATCGTGGTGCGCCAGGCCCTCCCGGGCGAATCCCTGGAGCTGCTCAGCGGTGACACCGTAACCCTGGAAGAGGGCACCCTGGTGATCGCCGACGAGCAGCAACCCCTGGCCATGCCGGTTTCCTTGGCAACATCATAGGCATTGATGGCATAGAACCTGAGGTTCTTGTCAATAATCTGCCGCTGCACTTTGCGCGGCAGTTTGTCCCAGACCTCATCCTTGT
>JAWOFB010000163.1:0-5896 GCA_046482445.1 Ectothiorhodospiraceae bacterium
GCCCTGCGACGTCTGCCGCGGCCAGCGCTACAACCGCGAGACGCTGGAGGTGCGCTACCGGGGGCTGAATATCCACGAGGCGCTGGAGCTCACGGTGGAGCAGGCGCTGGATGTCTTCCATGCCGTGCCGGTGCTGCGCCGCAAGCTGGAGACGCTCATGGAGGTGGGGCTGTCTTACGTGCGCCTCGGCCAGAGCGCGACCACACTCTCCGGCGGCGAGGCCCAGCGCATCAAACTCGCGCGCGAGCTGTCACGCCGCGAGAGTGGCGGCAACCTCTACATCCTCGACGAACCCACCACGGGACTGCACTTCCAGGATATCGACCAGCTCCTGGGTGTCCTCCACCGCCTGCGGGACGACGGCAACACCGTGATCGTGATCGAGCACAACCTGGATGTCATCAAGACCGCGGACCGGGTCGTTGACCTGGGACCCGAGGGCGGGGCCGGTGGTGGCCGCATTATTGCCGAAGGCACGCCAGAACAGGTTGCCACCGTGGCGGCCTCCCATACCGGTCGCTTCCTGGGAGAGGTTCTGAGCCACCCCGGCGTTGGCCGCGCCGGAGCCGGCTGACCCCGGCCCGGCGTCGAGACACCGGACCGGGATGCTGACTTATTGCGGGAACAGGTGTTTGACGGCGTCGCGCTCTTCCACCAGTTCCTGCTCCGTGACCTGCATCTTGTCACGACTGAAGGCGTCCACCTCCAGGCCCTGGACGATCTGGTAGCGACCGCCGCTACAGGTCACCGGGAACGAATAGATAATGCCTTCCGTGATGCCGTAGCTGCCGTCCGAGGGGATGGCCATGCTGGTCCAGTCGCCATCGGCCGTGCCGGCAGCCCAGGTGCGCATGTGATCAATGGCCGAACTGGCGGCCGACGCCGCGCTAGAGGCCCCGCGCGCCTTGATGATGGCCGCCCCGCGCTGCTGGACTAGCGGGATGAACTCGTTTTCGTACCATTGCCGGTCGATGACCTCCGGCGCCGGGTCGCCCTTGATCAGCGTGTGGCTGATATCCGGGTACTGCGTCGAGGAATGGTTGCCCCAGACGCTGAGTCGCTGGATGTCCTCGGTGTGAACGCCGGCACGGTTGGCCAGCTGCGCCAGCGAGCGGTTGTGGTCGAGCCGGGTCATCGCCGTGAACTGGCCCGGATCCAGATCCGGGGCATTCTGCTGCGCGATCAAGGCATTGGTGTTGGCCGGATTACCCACCACCAGGATACGGACGTCGCGGCTGGCGACGTCGTTGAGTGCCTTGCCCTGAACGGAGAAGATGGACGCGTTGGCTTCCAGGAGATCTTTGCGCTCCATCCCCGGACCGCGGGGGCGAGCCCCCACAAGCAAGGCATAGTCGGCCCCCGCAAATGCCTCTTCCGCCTTGTCCGTGGTATGGATGCCCGCAACCAGCGGGAACGCGCAGTCCTCGAGCTCCATAACCACCCCGCCGAGGGCTTCCAGCGCCGGCGTGATCTCAAGCAGTTGCAGGATAACCGGCTGATCCTTGCCGAGCATGTCGCCGGAGGCGATCCGAAAGAGAAGGCTGTAGCTGATCTGACCGGCGGCACCGGTGACCGCAACACGCACGGGTGATTTCATGAATCCTCTCCTGTGGTCTCACTGGGTGGGTGGCCACCGCGCGTCGGCACGCCACGACAGGACACTGAGGCGCGGGCGGGCTCGCCGTGCTGCAACGCAGCGTCCCGAGATCGGGATTGTAGCAAACGGGGGCGCGCCGTCGTCAGATCACTGGCGACTGCCGCTGTCTGTATCACCGTCCTCGCCCCCCTGGCGCCCACCAAAAGCCTCCCAGAAGGCCCGCTGCAGGCTCTCCATGTTCTGGAACTGCGCGGGCATGAACGGCTGTAGCAGCGTCACCGGGTCATAACCGTCGGTGCCGGCCTGCATGCGCTCGCGCAGGGTCTTGAGCATTTCGTCGTGAATGGGCTGCACATCCGGCCAGCCCATGAACCGACGCAATTCCTCCGGGGTCGCGTCCACTTCCACATTCACTTTCATACCGCCTCCCGTCAGGGTTCGACCAGCCGCACCCGACTACCCGGCCGCAAGCCCAGGGACGCCGCAGCGCTGTCGCCGTTGACGGCAACCTCGACGAGTCCGCTGGAATTCCGATACCACAACGCCTCGCCCGGGGCCTGGTCCGCGAATGTCTCGCCACGGTGCATCCGGCGCTCGGCCACCTCGATCACCGCCTCATCGGACAGCGTCGCCGCCCGAATACCGGTCATGGCGTTCCCGTACTCATCAATATAGAGCACCCGCGGCACATCGTCCGGCCAGTCAGCGCCCGGACGCTCTTGCAGGCGACTACCGAGCCAGTCGCGCCGACCGGCCGCCAGCGCCGCAGCAGCCGGCGCGAACACGTCACGCCCATGGAACGTCGGCGCCACATCCGCGGCCGGCATGACCAATTCCCAGGCAGCCCACTCATCGGCGCGACGGACCACGAACTCGAACAGCCCGTTCGCCGGCCCGACGTACCACCGACCATCCGCCTGCACCGCACAGCCGGGTCGCTTGGTCCCGACGCCGGGATCCACGACTGCGACCACCGTCGTCGCCTCGGGCAACGGCCGCACGAACGGCTCCAACAGGTACGCGGATGCTCGAGGATCCATAGCCGGCCCGTCGTGCAACAGGTCGATGGCGGGCCGACCCGGAGCCGCCTCCGCCAGGACAGCCTTGAGCTGCCCCACATACGGCCCACGCCAGCCGAAGTCGGTGAAGATTGCAAACATACGAACCCTTCAGGTAATCGCGTCCGGTCTCCGTGCCCTCCAACACAAAAAAACAGGGCGCAAGGCCCGGTTTTTTGTGCGACCGACGCGCATGCCGTCAGCCGGCGGCGCGCTGATCGTCGTCTTCCGCCTCGTCGCTCTCGGGCCGGTCGACGAGCTCAACGAACGCCATGGGCGCGTTGTCGCCGGGCCGGTAGCCACACTTGAGGATACGCAGATAACCCCCCGGCCGCTCCTTGTACCGCGGTCCCAGTTCGCTAAACAGCTTGCCGACGACGGCCTCGTCACGCAGCCGTGCGAACGCAAGGCGACGCCGGGAAACCCCGTCTTCCTTCGCCATGGTAATCAGCGGTTCGGCGACACGACGCAGTTCCTTGGCTTTGGGAAGCGTCGTCTTGATCGCCTCGTGCTGGAACAGCGACGCCGCCATGTTCCGGAACATGGCTTTGCGGTGACTGCTGTTGCGGTTGAGTTGTCGCCCGGATTTGCGATGGCGCATGGTTTTTACCCTTGTCGTTGGGGCGCGCGACTCGCGCCGTTACCCCGTTGCCTGATCCTTACCGGCGAGCCCGGCCGGCGGCCAGTCATCCAGCCGCATGCCCAGCGACAGCCCATGGGACGCCAGAACCTCCTTGATCTCGGTCAGCGACTTCTTGCCGAGATTCGGCGTCTTGAGCAGCTCGACCTCGGTGCGCTGCACAAGATCGCCTACATAATGAATGCTCTCCGCCTTGAGGCAGTTCGCCGAGCGCACCGTGAGCTCAAGATCATCAATGGGGCGCAGCAGCACCGGATCCACGTCCGGCGACTTGCGGCTTGGCTGACTGAGCTCCTCGCCGCCCTCCAGGGCCACGAACACCGAAAGCTGGTCCTGGAGCAGCCCGGCAGCGAACTTCATCGCCTCCTCGGGCTCGATGACACCGTTGGTCTCGATCTCCATGACCAGCTTATCCAGGTCAGTCCGCTGCTCCACGCGGGCGCTTTCGATGCTGTAGGCAACGCGCCGGACCGGCGAATAGCTGGCGTCCACCTGCAAGCGCCCGATGGGCCGATCCTCCTCGTCCTCGCGCTGGGTCACGGCCTCGTAACCGCGACCGCGCGCCACCTTGATGGTCATGTTCAGCTCGCCATCCTTGGTGAGCGTCGCAATGACCAGGTCCGGGTTCTTGATGTCCACGTCGTGGCCCGCGTCGATGTCGCCGGCGGTCACCTGACCCGGCCCCTTCTTCGACAGGCGAAGTTCCGCTTCGTCCCGCGAATGCAGCCGCACGGCGAGTTGCTTGAGGTTGAGCAGGACATCAACGATGTCTTCCTGCACCCCCTCCACCGCGGTGTACTCGTGCAGCACACCCTCGATCTCCACCTCGACCACGGCGAAGCCGGGCATGGACGAGAGCAGGATGCGCCGCAGGGCGTTGCCCAACGTGTGACCGAAGCCCCGCTCCAGGGGCTCGATCTCCACGCGGGCCGACGTGGCGCTCTGCGCCTGCACGTCCACCACGCGTGGCTTGAGAAAATCTTCGAACTGGGCCTGCATGGGCTTGCCCTCTTGATTCGGTAAGTGCCGCAAAGGCGGTGGCGGCTTACTTGGAGTAGAGCTCCACCACCAGGTGCTCGTTGATCTCGGCCGGCAGATCAGCGCGGTCGGGCCGCGACTTGAATGTCCCTTCGAACTTGGACGGATCCACCTCCACCCAGTCGGCAAAACCCGATTGCTGGGCCAGCTCCAAGGCGGCCTGGATGCGGTCCTGCTTGCGCGCCTTCTCACGCACCGTGATCACGTCACCCGGGGAAACCTGGAACGACGGCACGTTGACGGTGCGCCCGTTGACCATGACGGCCCGGTGACTCACGAGCTGCCGCGCTTCCTGGCGCGTGGAGCCGAAGCCCATCCGCCAGACCACGTTATCCAGCCGCCCCTCCAGGAGCCGCAGCAGTTCCTCACCGGTCGCCCCTTTTCGACGGGCGGCTTCCTTGTAGTAGTTGCGGAACTGCCGCTCCATGACGCCGTACATGCGCCGCACCTTCTGCTTCTCCCGCAGCTGCAGACCGTTGTCCGACAGGCGCGTGCGCCGCTGGCCGTGCTGGCCCGGCGGCGTGTCGAGCTTGCACTTGCTGTCAATGGCACGCACACCGCTCTTCAGGAACAGGTCTGTTCCCTCGCGGCGGGCAATTTTGCACTTGGGACCGAGATACCTAGCCATTCATTCGCTCCAGTCGATCAGACGCGACGCTTCTTGGGCGGCCGACAGCCGTTGTGCGGGATCGGCGTCACGTCCGCGATGTTGGTGACCTTGAACCCGGCGTTATTCAGCGCACGGACCGCGGACTCGCGTCCGGGGCCGGGGCCCTTGACGCGCACCTCGACGTTCTTGAGTCCGTAGTCCTTGGCCGCCTGGCCGGCACGGTCGGAGGCGACCTGGGCCGCGAACGGCGTGCTCTTGCGCGAGCCGCGGAAGCCGCTGCCGCCAGCACTGGCCCAGCTCAGGGCATTCCCCTGCCGGTCCGTGATCATGATCATGGTGTTGTTGAACGTCGCGTTGATATGCGCGATCCCGTCAACAACCGTCTTCGTGACGCGCTTGCGCGTGCGACCTGAAGCTTTCGCCATAGCGATGAGTCCCAGTTTCCGGGCGCTGTCGACGACAACGCCGAATGAGGTTTACTTACGAACCGCCCGACGCGGGCCCTTGCGCGTGCGAGCGTTGGTCTGGGTCTGCTGCCCCCGGACCGGCATCCCGCGCCGATGGCGCATCCCGCGATAACAACCCAGATCCATGAGTCGCTTGATATCCATGGCGATCTTGCGGCGCAGGTCACCCTCGACCAGGTAGTGATTCCCGATGACCTCGCGCAGGGTCTCGATCTCCTGCTCCGAGAGTTCCCGCATCTTCCGGTCTTCGCCGATCCCGGCCTGCTGGCAGATCTCTCGCGCCAGCGAGCGTCCAACGCCATAGATATACGTCAGGCCGATGGCCGCTTGTTTGTTGTCCGGAACATTGACGCCAGCAATACGCGCCATGAGTGTTCTCCTGATTGTGCGGAAAGCCCGCAAGTGTAGCGATTGACGCGGCCGCCGTTCAAGGCGCGCCGCCTGCTCAGCCCCGCCATAAGCAACGGCAGGGCTGAGCAGGCGGCG
>JAWOFB010000089.1:0-3289 GCA_046482445.1 Ectothiorhodospiraceae bacterium
TCGCCCTTCGGCCTTTCAATGGCGGTGTTGAGAATGCCGCTGATGCCAGCCACGCGGCCGTTGAACACCAATAGCAGTACCGCTGCCAGCCCAATGAGTAACCCGCCGATCAAGGCCGACCAAGGGGTAAACGTTGCAATCTGAAACATCGCCCCTCCGTTTACGGGCTTTCCGCCAAGGATACTCATAAAGTTTAAGGGCCACACACGCGACAGCCCCGCCCTGGCAACACCGCCTACGCTGCCCAAACCCTTCAGCAAACCCTAATCCAGCGAGCATAAGCACACGAGCGCCCTCGGGAAAACTGGCGCGCACGCTGGGGCAGCGATTGGCGGCAGCTGACGGTGCCACCACCACCGGTCAGGCACTATTACCGTTCTGAAGCCAAGGTAGCCTTAGGCAACTGCAAATCCCGGACAATGTGCAGAAAGTCGACACCCCCTCGCGAGTCCCAGCCTTACCGACTCTGGGCCGTACTGCTCGCCTCTCGGGCCTGGTCCAAGTAATCCCGCAGCACCGCGGACTCCGGCGATTGCTGGAGCGCTTGCTCCAGTGCGGTAATGGCGCCTTCGATGTCATCGCCCTGGAGCAGTGATCGCCCGTAGGTCTCCTGAATGGTGGGATTCTGGGGCCGCAGCGCGAGTGCCTGGGCGGCCAGGCGTTGCGCTTCGGTCGCATCCGTACCCACGACCAGCAGATTCCACGACAGGTTGTTTAGCGCCGGGTAGTACTCCGGCATTACAGCCACGATTCGCCGATAGACGGCATTGGCCTCCTCGCGGTGGCCCAACAGATCCAGAACCGTGCCGCGTTCGAAGGCCAGATCCAGATTCTCCGGATTCCGCTCCTGCCCTTGCGTGAGCGTATCCAGGGCACCCGCCATGTCATCCTGAGCGATGTCCAGAGCAGCCAGACGCGTCCAGGCGGGCACACTGCCGGGGTCCATCTCGATGGCTTGCCGGTAATGCTGCCGAGCGCGGTCGTGCTGATCGACGCCTGCCGCGGCAGCGCCCGCCAGCAGATGGGACCGCGCCCGGTCCGGCTGGAGCTCGACCAGGCGCTCGGCGGTTGCGAACGCTTCCTGATTCCTGCCGAGCCGTAACTGGAGCTCCCCGCCTGTCTCATGAATGGCGACGTCATCCGGATACCGCGCCAGCTGCGCGGAGACGAGGTCAGCCGCAGCTCGGGCGCCATCGCGGTCCGCCAGCACGCCAACCAGATTTTCCAGGATGCGTGGAATCGCCGAAGCCGGCGCGCTCCGGGCGGCCTCGCTCAAGGCATCGACAGCGGCCCCCTCCTCGCCCACCGCCATGGCGATGCGCGCGCGCTGCGTGTGCGCCCGCGCCGCCATCTGCGGGTGCTCCTCAGCCAGTGACGACAGCAATGACAGCGCTTCCTGCGGCCGCCCTTCCGCCCACTCAAGCATCCCTGTCGCCAGCTGCAGCACCGGATGATCTTGCGGCAGCCGCTCCGCGGCCTCGTCGAGCGTTTGCCTGGCATCCGTGACGCGCCCCGACTCGAGATAGCCGATCGCGAGCAGAACGCTGGCTGCCGGAAAATTTTCCAGTCGACCCGGCTGCCGGTGCGGCTCCAGCAGCGCCACGACACCCGCATGGTCACCGAGCTGCAGCAACACGCCCGAGTAGGCAACGTGAACCTGTGTGAAACCGTTGGCGCCTTCCCAGCCACTGCCGGTCAACAGGTGGCTATAGAGCGCCCTCGCCTCCGGCCATTCGCCGCGCCGTTGCTCCAGCCAGGCGAGGTACGCCAGGGCCAGGTGGTTATCCGGGTCCAGGGCCAGGGTCTGCCGGAGACCCGCTTCACCCCGTTCGACCTCGCCCTCCTGCAGTAGAACCACGGCCAGCTTGGCCATGGCGCTGCTGCCCTGCGGGTCCAGCGAGACGGCACGCTGCAGCGCCCCGCGCGCCGCTTCCAGCCGCTGCTCCCCCATGAAGATCAGCCCGGAGAGTTCCCAGCCGCGGGCGTCCCCGGGGCTGTCGCGGAGGTACGCCGCCAGCGCGCGCTTGGCCGCGCCTCGCCGGTTCTCCTGTAGCAGATTCACGACCTCTTCCAGGCCCTGGGACGTGGACTCATCGTCAAGGCCGGCTGGCGCCCCGAACAACGATTCGAAGGCGGGTTCCGATCCCGGATTCATGGGGACCGCCTGAGCCGTTGCCATGAACAACGGGATTGTTAGCAAAGCGACGATCACACCGGTGACGTACCGCTGTAGCCCGTGGTCCATCCCATGACC
Organism: Ectothiorhodospiraceae bacterium; assembly: GCA_046482445.1. Taxonomy (GTDB): domain Bacteria; phylum Pseudomonadota; class Gammaproteobacteria; order Nitrococcales; family Aquisalimonadaceae; genus Aquisalimonas. Next base: position 2,255 of record JAWOFB010000089.1, read on the forward strand.
CTCCACTGGTTTGATTCTCTCGATCATGGGGCAAAACGTAAAAACAGGGAAGCGCTCCGGGCCCGCAAATCCCAAAACGTCGGATTTCTTTACAAAAGGTTCGCCACCCGTTTTCCGGAAAACGAGATGATGCTTGTTTCCAAAAGGAAATTTGAAAAAGGCACAAGCCCTGCATACTCGTTGAATGAGGACCGTCGATACCAAAACCGGAGGACTTGGTAATGAGAAACAAAGCGAACGCATCGGCTCTGGCCGTCGCCGTGATCGTCACCACCATGGCCAGCAGCGACGCACTTGCCTCCCATTTTCGCGGGGCCGCGCTCACCCCTTCGGTGAGCGCGGACGGCATCCTAACCATCGACTCTTCGAGCTTTTGGCGTCAGGATAAGCTCGCAACGACCTGTTTTTTCCCGCACGGCTGTACTGAAAGCTCAACGTTTGTCCGGGGTGGAGGTCTGACGCTGACGTCGACTTCTTCGACCGTCGTGTCGCAAACGCAGGACCTGACGGACACGCGGCGGACCGAGACCACAGAACGCTACACTTTCGACATCAGTAGCGGCGGCGCCGGACTCTATGACATCGGCTGGTCGGGCAGCTCGTGGACAGGGGGCATACCCAATGCCCGGGGCAGTTACGGGACCACTGCCCGGATCTTCTGGGACGGGGAATCGGCAAGCACGCCGATCCAGTTCAACCTGAATAACATCCAGCAGGAAGTTGGTCGCAACGCGCCTTATTCCGCCAATCTCGGCGCGGTTTCCGCAAGCGGAGTTTCGCTTTCCTATGCCGAGACACTCTCACGCGGAATAAGCTCTCAGCCCGCCGGTTACTCAATCTCGTCATCGGGTAATCTGGAAATCACCGACGCCGGAACAAGCTGACCCCAACACACAAGTCCGCTGGACAACGTCGCCATTGGTCGATAGTCTGCGGCCATGGATCTAGGGATGGCGAGCATGGCGGCGTTGGAGGGCTGGGCGACCGAGCACCGGGGGCGGCCGGTGCGCCAGCACCGGCTCAGTGACCTGGGGC
>JAWOFB010000182.1:0-5288 GCA_046482445.1 Ectothiorhodospiraceae bacterium
GCTTCGAGCGAACTCAATCGAGGGTCCGCATCGGTACTTGTAGTCAAGCGTCCGGTCCAGCTCGCGTCGAGGTCGAGGTGCGACGCTGTCGAGTAGTCTTCGAAGGCGGTCGTGTTCGTGATCAGGAGCAGAAGAAGGATCGTGTACAGGCTCGAGCGAAGCATTCGTTTCCTCGAGGAACGTGCGTATAAGAGAGTGCCGGTCAGCGGCATATCGGAGGACACGCATGCCGCTTGCGCACTATGCTGGCGATCCGGACCGTCGGCGCGGCATGGCGCGGGCGTACCGGTCAGGCGGCTACACCATGAAGGCGATTGCCGAGCACTTCGGCGTGCATTACGCGACGGTGAGCCGGGCAGTGCGGCGGTATGAGTCAGGGTCGGTCGGTGAGGGAAGCAGCGCGTGATTCGCAAGACCTGATCTTCTTGAAGTATACCTCTCTCAAGCGTTACGAGTCATAAATAGCCGAGGTAACTTTTGGAATCTCTTGAAGACCATATAAAAGAGCTGATAGCTCAGGGGAAGGTCCGCGTCTCCGAGCACGGATACGATGAGCTTGCAGACGATGGACTTTCTGCGCGTGAGCTCGTAGCAGGTGTGGGGAAGGGCGTTGTAGTCGAGGCTTATCCTGATTACCCAAAGGGATCCTGCGTATTGTTCCTCCAACATGACAGCAGAGCCGAACCGGTGCATGTGGTATGGGGCATTCCAAGGGGTTATGATGAACCCGTGGTATTGGTCACCGCATACCGTCCTGACCCGGTTCAGTGGGACCGCACCTATCGTAAGAGGTTGAAACCGTGAGTACGCGCAGGAAAGTGAAATACGTTCATGAAAGGAAATATGTTGCTGAAGTGACCGTAGCGCTCGTCGATTCTGAAACGAGTTGGTCGCCGACTATCAGCCTGGATGACGCGTACAAGTTGGACGATGTGAAAGAGGCATTGCAGGCGGGCGATCTGAACGCTGCCGCCCAATACGACCGAGTATATGAGCTCAAGCCTGTCATCGGGGGTTAATAAAACGCGTAATCAAGTCCCTCAAGTTCACGGGTGATGGGGTCAGGTCTTGCAATCACGCAAGTCGTGCTACGCTCCCGGGTGCACTGACTGATCGGAGACGGGAGTCTCGCAATGGCCCGACCCCTGCGACTGGAGTTTCCGGGAGCGCGGTATTACGTGACGCTGCGTGGTAATCCGTCAGAGCGGTTTGGTGATGGAGCCAGTACGTGATGGCAGGGGCTGGCTCTCTGATGTTGACGAAAACGGCGGCAACCGCTGTGCGGTTGCCGCGGCAGGCGCCGGGACCGGGCGGGTGCCCGGCCCCTTGCGACCTTAGTAAGGGTAGTTGGCTCGCTGGATATGGAGGTAGCCGATGCGCCCGGCGAACGCGTGGGTACCGGCCTCGATACCCCGGCCAAGGAACGCGGCGGCCGGCGCTGCGTAAGACCGCTGCCCCTGGAGCGCGCTCGTGGTGACCGGAACCCCGGTGCGTTGGGCGACCTGGTCGCCATCACCGTAGAGGGTTAAAACCCCGTCACTGAACGTAACCCGGAGCTCGGTGCGTTCGCCCGCGGTTAGGGCCTGGTTGGCGGCGGCCTGGTAGGTCTCACCATCGTACTCGACAACTGCGGCAAGATTGCCGTCCTCGTTGCTTGTAGTCAGATACAACCGCGAGTCCGGCCCGTCACCAAGGGTGAGGATGTGCTGCTCGCCGCTGGCCTGCCAGACCACCGCTGTGCGGAGATCCAGGTGGTCGATCTCCAGGGCGATCGGGTTGATCTCGACGAACCCGCCGCGGCTGTCGAGCCGCAGATCGCCCCCGCTCACCGCGGCCGAGCCGCGCAGGTAACCATGGCTGACCCCATACTCGTCGAGCACAAGCGGTTGGCGTGTGTCGTCGAAGTTGTAGCGTAGGATGGAGCTGCGCTGACACGGGCGGTTGTCGGCGTACTCCTGGCTTCCGTCCCACCACGCGCCCCAGCCAAAGACGTTGCCACAGGTGAGCGTATCGTTGCTGGCGTAGTCGAAATCCGCCTTGGCGGTGCCCTGGACGGTGCCGCTGTAGACGTCGCTGAGGCCCTTGGCGATGCCGTCCTGTTGCAGCACGGCATCACCGCGCACCCGCGCCTTCTCCGTGACGATGGCTCGGCCACTCACCTTGGCTTCCCCGTACACCGCGGCGTAGCCAGCAACCTTGGCGTCGTCCTCGACGACGGCGCGCCCCTCTACTCGCGCGTTGCCGCCGACCACGACGCTGTCGCGTACCGTTGCCTCCTCGTCGATCACCGCCTGATCCTCGATCCGCGCATCCCCCTCAACGCGAGCAACGCCGAGGACCGCCGCGTCAGGCCCGACGTACGCTGACTCGGCAACCGATGCCGAGCTCGCCACGAAACCCCCGCCGTTGGGATGCGATGAGCCAGCGGGCTCGTCAGCGTCCTCGTCGACCGGGCGGTCCACCGTCGCGCCGTCTAGGCGGACCTCGTAGGGATAGGGCTGCTTGGCGGGCGTGCTCTTGGTGGGCTCTTCCGACTCGTTCGCATTGCCGACGATCGGCCGGATCGGATCCGGAGTGGCGGTGACAACGAGGTACACAGCGTCCATGCCGCTGACATCGAGGCTATTGCGCCCGTCGCTCCAGAGGCTGGAGTAGCGCGTTTCGCCGGCCTCATTGGTTGCGGCAATGGCGGCGCGCCAGTCGGCACCGCGGCCGTCGTCGGCAAGACCATTGAAGTCTACGGTGACCTGCGAACTGGTGGGCTGAAGACGGATGAGGTTGAATCCGGTCTGCTGTGGCGCCTCGTAAAGCGGCACGCGCAACCACTCCGGCCGACCCGGCACGGCCCTGAGTGGCGTGAACACCGCTGACTCGTGGCGCTCAAGCTCGAGGAGGTCCTGAAAGCCGTTGCGATAAGCTTGCTGCGCCTGGAAGTCCTGGGTCGCCATGCGTTTGGCGAGATGGCCAAGCACATCCTGGATGGACAGGTCCGGCGCCAGCTCCTGGATCATTTGGTACAGGGTGTCGTCACGGCGGGTGTCCTGGAGCAGGCGCACCATGAAGTCATCGTCCAGCCCCGGCAGGTCATCGGGGTTCTCGTGGAGGTTGTTAAAAACCATCCAGTTGCCGTAGTAAGTCCGGCCGTGATTCTGCATCAGTTCCGACAGCTCGTAGGCCTCATCGGGAAACCGCGGATTCCCCTCTGCGCCCCTGCTGATGTAATAGCGCTCGCGCAACCAGTTGGCAAGTCCTTCCCAGCGGGGGCCAACGTAGCTGTTTTCGACCCAGCCCCCCCTGTAGTCGCCACCGGCCAGCTCCACGTCGCTCTGGTGCTGGGTGATGACGTGGCCGTACTCGTGGGGCATTGCGGCGCCGTAGAACGCCCCCGGCTCGGCGATGATGTAGGCAAAGGCCTTGCCACCATGAACAGGGCCGTACCCCTGGAACGCAAACCCGTCCCCGCATTTCTGACCGAGGCCGCCGCCGGAGATGTGGATGTTCACCTTGTAGCGATTGCCGTCGCGCTCGGCGGGTTTGGCGGACCGATTGGCTCCGCGAAAACCGAGTTCCCCGACGTAGACCTCACGCATCGCCTCCATCTCGGCGAGGCGGGCCTCGGCCTTCTCGACGGTCATCTCGGAGGCGGTGCCCTCGTTCCCCCACACCACCTGGAAGTGGCGGGACGTGGCGCGATTAACGCTCGGGTCGTCCAGGTGACGGCAGAACGAGAAGTCCTGCTTTTGCGGCACTCTATCGTCGAGGGTGAAGCGGGCCTCGACACGGCAATCCGCCCCGTCGCCGACCACGCGGTATTGATCACCCTCGACGATTTCGCCCTCGCAACCGTTGACCTGGTCGATCTCGTAGCCATCGTAGCTGGTGAGATCGAAGCGCACGGTCTCGCCGGAGGCGACTACCTGGCGGGCCGGATCGATGCGTCCGCCGAGGCTCGATTCGGCGGTGACGGTGGCATCACCGCCGCCGGAACCACCACCGGAATCACCGCCGCCAGAACCACCGCTGGCGGATCCATCATCATCCGATCCACGACACCCCGCGAGGACCACCAGAACCGCGATTAGGGGCAAATAACCGCGAAGCCAATGGGTGTGACGCCGCATCGAGGCCTCCCTGCTCGTTTTTGTTTCTATAGTAAGGGCAGAAGATACATAAGTTGCCAAAGTCGCAAAAGAAGTCCTTCAACAACTGCCATCTGGTCGCTTTGTCTATGGAAGCGAAGCCTGTAAACCAACGACGTAGGCGATCATTGCCCAGGGGGCCACAGGTGGACTTACAGAACGCGTAGATACCCAGTGCTCGTCGATCGTGATCTTGGGTTTGATCGCGTCGCCAGGAGGGTGGTTGTCCAGACCGGTACTGGCCCTGGAGTAGCGTTCACGCCAAGGTCCGGGAGGGCGCGGCCCTGGACTGGCTGGTAACCGACTGGCTGCGGAACCCGTTCGCCAGAATGTGTCGTGAAGCGATTGATATGTGTGTGACCGCCTATGCTTGTACAGCTGGAGGCACGCTACTCGGCAATCAAACGCGTCCCGCCCCTTGCCTGCCAACGGGCGCTTTTGTCAGGGCGCCGTGTATCGCTGGCGTTATGCGCACGGTTGTGGGACGACTGATGGGTTCGCACACGAAACCAAGAGCGAGGTCATAATGCCAAGGATGATCAGTCGTGTGGTGAGGCTCGGTCTGGTCTGCTTTGCCGCGGCGCTCGTGGCGCCGGGCGCCGCTGCTGATGGCGAGCGCACGGTTGAGGACGCGCGGTTCGGGGTTATCAAGCAGACGCCGGAGGGCGGGCTTAGCGTTGCGGAGACCCAACGCATCCCGAACCGTCAGGGCGTGACGTACGGATGGGTGATTCGCCTGGACAAGGATCGCGACAAGGTGCGCTGGCGCGAGGAATTCGTGCTCCCGGAAGCACCGGAGCAGTGGAACCTGGGCGGCGCGGAGTCGATCGAGGTCAGCGAGGATGGCACGACGGCGATCACGGAACGGACCGTCGCGACCAACGACGGCGAGATCGCGAATTGGTGGAGCGTGGCCGCGGGTGACCCGTCGGGTGAGTATGTGATGCGCGTCTACGTGGAGGGGAATTTGGTCAAGACGTTCGACTTCCGTTTGGAGTGATCGACAAGCGATCCCAGATTCCCGTGTACGCGCGTACCTTCAGGCGGGGCGCGAGGGCGCCGTGACACCCCGTACGATCGCCGTGATCGCTGGACGTCTTTGGCGAAGACATCGGGCCACGGCCGTTGATTGCTGGAGTAGGCAGTTGG
>JAWOFB010000197.1:0-3487 GCA_046482445.1 Ectothiorhodospiraceae bacterium
CCACCGTCCCCGGGACCAGGAGATTGTCATGCGTTAGCGGGAGCATGAGGCTCCGCACTGCATCTTGTGGTTGTTCTGCTGCCATGGATTCCGTCTCCAGACGCGTGGCCTAGCCCGCCAGGGCACCGGCACGCAACTCGTCGACCAAGGCCTGCGCGAGGGCTTCGGGCGTCCCGCGCCGGTTGAGCAGCGCCGCGGCTGCGGCGGCATCCGGCATGCTACTAATGGCACAGCTCGCCGCGTCCTGCCCCCAGCACTGGCCGCCGGCAGCCACCAGCCTGCGGGCACCCTCGGCACCGTCGGCACCCATGCCGCTGAATAAGATCGCCCCCGCGGCCGTACCGAAGCGGTCGGATACGGCCGTGATGACATCATCGATGCACGGGCTGTACGACTGCCCCGTTGCCGCTGTCGTTGCCGGCTCGAGAACAGCGCAGCCCCTCGCATCCAGCCGCAGCGTGTGGTCCACCGGCATGACGGCCACTGTGCCCGGTCGCAGGCGCATGCCTGATCGCAGCGTCACTGCCTCGAGGACCGTTGAGCGCGCGAGCTGTGCTGCCAGCAGATCAACAAAACCGGAACCAATATGCTGCGCCAGCAGGAACGCTGCGTCGGGGGGTTCGGGGAACGCTTCCAGGAAGCGCTTGACCGCTTCCGGTCCCCCGAACGAGGCTCCCAGCACCCAGTAACGCGGCATGCGCGGCGTTGGCTGACTCGGTGGCCCCGGCTGTTGCGGCGCCGCGAGTTGGTGCAGCTTCGCGGCGAGTCGGCCGCCGCGGACCCCGTCCGGGGGACCTTCATTGAACAGCACGGGCGGCAGCTCGGAACGCTCCATGAGCGCGGGCAACACCTCCAGATCATCGTCACCGGCGTCCTGAAGGTCCACCAACAGCACATCGCTGTCGGTCAGCGTGTCCTGGCGCAGTAACGCCGGCATGTCGGTGACGGCAACCGGTGTGACGCCCTGGTCTTCCAGCGCACGCCGTACGCCTTCCCGCGCCGCCCCCGGGCGCCCCGCCAGAGCCACCCTGATGCCGGCTTCCGTCGCCATTGCCGCCGCCCCGTCACTGAGATGCATGGCCCTTCGCGATCACCTCGCTGAGATTATCCAGCAGGTCCGCCTCCTGATAGGGCTTGCCCAGATACCGATCCACGCCGATCTCCTCTGCCCGGGCCCGGTGCTTCTCGCCGGTGCGCGACGTGATCATGATGATCGGAACCTCGCGCAGGCGCTCGTCGTTGCGCATGTGCGTCGCCAGCTCGTAACCGTCCATGCGTGGCATCTCGATGTCCAGCAGCATGGCGTCGGGCACGTGTTCCTGGAGACGGGCCACCGCGTCCACGCCGTCGTTGGCGGTGACCACCTGCATATTATTGCGCTCCAGCAGCCGCGAGGCCACTTTCCGCATGGTGATGGAGTCATCAACCACCATCACCACGGGCGCCGTCTCTTCCGTCTCTTCCGCCGCCGCCTCGACGTCGGCGCGGGCGGGCTCCGCCGGGCCCTCGGCGGTGACCCCGGCCAGTGCCTCGCCGGCGCCCTGGCGCAGCAGGGCGCCCATGTCGAGAATCAGCACCACGCGGCCGTCAGGCAGGATGGTGGCCCCGTAAATGCCGGGGACGTTGCTGATTTGCGGCCCCACCGATTTGACGACGATCTCCCGCGAGCCAACCAGGCCATCCACCTGCAGCGCCACGCGGTAATCCCCGGCCTGTAGCAGGATCAACGGGACCCGGCCACCGCGACCCGCGAGAGTCGGGGCGCCCTCGCCCAGTACCATGGTGAGCGCGCTGACCTGGTAGTCCTGGCCAGCGTAGTGATAGCGGGCCTCGTCACCACCGCGCGCCAGGTAGGTCTCCATCTGATCGCGCGTAATGCGGACCACGCCGTCGATGCTGGTCAGCGGGATGGCGTAAACCTGATCGCCGGCGTTGCAAAGCAGGGCCTGGTTCATGGCCAGCGTGAACGGCAGGCGCACCGTGAACGTCGTACCCCGGCCGCGCTCGGAATCGATCTCCAGTGAACCGCCGAGCTGCTTGATCTCGGCATTGACCACGTCCATGCCGACGCCGCGCCCGGCGACCTGGGTCACTTCCTGGGCGGTGCTGAAGCCCTGCTCCATGACGAACTGCATGACCTCGCGGTCCGTGAAGGCCCGCTCGTCCTGGATCAGGCCCCGCTCGCGGGCCTTGCGGCGGATAGCGTCCAGGTCCATGCCGGCGCCGTCGTCGGCAACCCGGAGCACGATATCCGAGCCCTCGCGGTCCAGGGCCAGGGAGATCTGCCCGGCATCCGGTTTACCCGCCGCACGGCGGTCTTGCGGTGTCTCGATACCGTGAGCAACGGAGTTGCGCAGCATGTGCTCCAGTGGCGCCACCAACCGGTCCAGCACGGTCCGGTCCATCTCGCCCTGGGCCCCCTCGACACTGATGCGGGCCTCGCGTCCCAGCTCGGTCGCTGTCTGACGGACCAGCCGGCGCAGGCGCGGGACCAGGCTGGCGAACGGCACCATGCGGGTGCGCATGAGCCCATCCTGCAGTTCCGTGTTCACCCGGGACTGCTGCAGCAAGAGGGTTTCCGACTCCCGCGCCAGCGAGTCGAGCATGGACTCGATGCTGGAGAGGTCGTTCACCGACTCGCCCATACGCCGAGAGAGTTCCTGCATGCGGGAATAGCGATCCATCTCCAGGGGGTCGAACCCGTCGTCATCCCGCGCCTGGTCGTTGCCGCCCTCGTCCGTGCCCGGCTGCTGCGTGCGCCCGTACACGATCTGGGATTCGGCCTCGATATCGAGGCTGCGGAGCTGATCGCGCAGGCGGCGCACCGTCTGGTCGAGCTCTTCGATATTGAAGCGGAACGCGCCCACCTGCTGGTCCAGGCGGGCGCGATAAATGCTCACCTCGCCGGCGTAATTCACCAGGTTGTCGAGCAGATCGGCGCGCACGCGGACCTGGTCGCTGCCCCCTGCCGGCTGGGCCGGCTCGCGGGATGCCGTTGCCGCCGCGCCGGGTGCCGGCGGCTCGGCGGCTGGCGCCTGCTCCGCGGCCTGCTCCGGTGCCTCTTCGGGTGCCGGAGCGGGCTCGGGAGCCGCGGTTTCGGTCTCTCCATCGGATCCCCCGATCGGCAGCTGCCGGATCTCTTCGAGTAGATCACCCACGCCGCCCAGGGGTTCGCCGGAGGCGGCCTGGTCCCGCAGCAAGTGCAGGCGGTCGTGACTGCGCTCCAGCAGATCGAACACCGCCTGCGCCGGTTGCTCGCCACTGTCGCGCAGGGAGACCAGTAACGCTTCCAGGGCATGACTCAGGTCCGCCACGATGGTGTAGCCGGCCATGCGAGCACCGCCCTTGAGGGTGTGCAGGGCACGCTCGAGATCGTGGACCCGCGCGCTGTCGGCGGGGGCGTCCATCCATGCTTGCTGGGCCGCTTCGATATCGCGCAGCAACTCCGTGGCTTCCTCCACGAAGACCTCGCGCAACTCGCCCTCGC
>JAWOFB010000293.1:0-3314 GCA_046482445.1 Ectothiorhodospiraceae bacterium
GGTGTGCTGCTGTTCGGCCGCGACAAGGTCCCGCGCGGCGTGCACCTGTTCGCTGCCTGCATGGTGGCCCTGGGGACGTTCATTTCCTCGTTCTGGATCCTGTCCGCCAATAGCTGGATGCAGACCCCGGCCGGCGTCGAGATGCGCGACGGCCTGCTGCATGTCACCTCCTGGAGCGAGGCGATCTTCAACGCCTCCCTGTGGCCCCGTTTCATCCACATGGGACTGGCTTCGTTCCTCACCGGCGGTTTCGTGGTCGCCGGCGTGAGCGCCTGGTACCTGCTGCGCCGCCGCGCCCCGGAGATGAACCGCAAGGCCCTGGGCATGACCGTGATCCTGCTGGCCATCATCGCCCCGGCGCAGTTGCTGGTGGGTGACTGGCACGGGCTCAACACGCTGGAGCATCAGCCGCGCAAGGTCGCGGCCATGGAAGGGGTATGGGAGACCGAGCGCGGTGCGCCCCTGCTGCTGTTCGCCCTGCCCAGCGCCAGTGACGAGACCAACTACTGGGAGGTGGGCATCCCGGGCCTGGCGAGCTACATTCTCACCCACGAGTTCGATGGCGAGGTGCAGGGCCTGAAGGAGTGGGCACCGGAGGATCGGCCGCCCGTGGGCATCGTCTTCTGGAGCTTCCGGGTGATGGTCGGCATCGGGGTCCTCATGATCGCACTCGCGCTCACGGGCCTGGTGCAGCGGCTGCGCGGCCGGCTGTTCGAGTCCCCCCGACTGCTGCGGGCATTCACCTTCATGATCCCGGCGCCGTTTATCGCCGTGCTGGCCGGCTGGTTCGTCACCGACATCGGTCGGCAGCCGTATCTGATCTACGGCACTCTGCGCACGGCGGAAGGGCTGACACCGAGCATCACCGGCGGCATGGCCCTGTTCAGTCTCATCGGTTTCATCGTGGTCTACGCCGTGATCTTTACCGCCGGCCTGTATTATCTGCTGCGCATCATCCAGGCGGGTCCCGAGGCGAGCGAGGCCACGGTTGACGAGGACGAAGGCCGGCCCAAGCGGCCCTTCTCCGCAGTGACAACCACGCTGGGCGACGAGCCGGCACCACACGGTACGCGGGGGTAGACCATGGAACTCCTTGATCTGACGCTGATCTGGATCGGCATCATCGGCCTGGGCGTGTTCATGTACGTCCTCATGGACGGCTTCGACCTGGGGGTGGGGATTCTCTTCCCCTTCGCCCCGGATGACGCCTCCCGCGACGCCATGATGAATTCCGTGGCCCCGGTATGGGACGGCAACGAGACCTGGCTGATCCTCGGTGGCGCCGGCCTGCTGGCGGCTTTCCCGCTGGTCTACGCGGTATTCCTGCCGGCGCTGTACATCGGCGTGTTCCTGCTGCTCGCCGGGCTGATCTTCCGGGGCGTGGCCTTCGAGTTCCGCTTCAAGGCCGGGCGCTCGCGTTACCTGTGGGACTGGTCGTTCTTCGGCGGCTCGCTGGTGGCGACCATCGCCCAGGGGGCTGTGGTCGGTGCCTACATCCAGGGCTTCGAGACCGACGGGTTCCGCTACCTGGGCGGACCGCTGGACTGGTTGACCCCGTTTACCCTGATGACGGCTCTGGCCCTGGTGGCCGGTTACAGCCTGCTGGGTGCCACCTGGTTGATTCTCAAGACCGAGGGGCCGTTGCAGGCGTGGGCGTATACCGCGGCGCGGCGGCTGCTGATCGCGGTCATGGTGTTCTTTGTGGTCATCAGCATCTGGACGCCCCTGGCCGAGGCGCGGGTCATGGACCGGTGGCTGGGCAACATGGGCTGGCTGTGGCTGTTCCCGCTGGTGACGGTGGCGGCGGCCGCCTGGCTCTGGCGCGGCATCGACCGGCGGCGCGAGGGCACGCCCTTCATCGCGACCCTGGCTCTGTTCATCACCTTCTACGTGGGGCTGCTGATCAGCATGTGGCCCCTGGCGGTGCCGCCGGATCACACCTTCTGGGACGCCGCCTCGGCGCCGGCGAGCCAGTTGTTCCTGCTCATTGGAGTGCTGTTCATTACGCCGGTGATCCTGGGCTACACCGCCTGGACCTACTGGGTGTTCCGCGGCAAGGTGAGTGCTGACGCGGGTTATCACTGACCGCGGCGCCGTGCGGCGGCCGGGCTGTCTGTCCGGCCGCCGCAGTCGAGCCTCGACCTCGTATCGCGGGACGTCTTCGTGTACTGCCCCATCATCCAGATCGACGCGTTCACGGAGCACCTGTTCGGCGGCAACCCGGCCGCCGTGGTGATTCTGGACGACTGGCCGGCGGATGAGATCCTTCAGGCCATCGCCGCCGAGAACAACCTGGCGGAGACGGCCTTCGTGATCCCGGAGCAGCCGGTGGCCCGGCTGCGCTGGTTCACGCCCACGGTGGAGATGGACCTGTGCGGCCACGCCACCCTGGCGGCCGCGGATGTGCTGCTGCGTGACGGCCTTGTCACCGGCGAGCGCGTGCGCTTTTCCACCCGCAGCGGCGAGGTGGCCGTGGACCGCGACGGCTCGAGCCTGAGCCTGGATTTCCCGGCCCGCCCGGGCGAGCCGGTGGCGGTCACGGACGCGGTGGTCGCTGCCCTGGGGCAACGGCCGCGGGAACTGTTCGCGGCGCGCGATCTGTTGTGCGTGTTCGACGATGCGGCGACCGTCGCTGCCCTGGCGCCGTCCATGGACCGTGTTGCCGCGCTGGATACCTTTGCCGTCATCGCCACGGCCCCGGGTGACGATGTGGACTTCGTCTCGCGCTTCTTCGCCCCGGGTGCAGGCGTCCCCGAGGACCCGGTGACCGGCTCCGCCCATTGCACGCTGACGCCCTATTGGGCGCAAACCCTGGGGAAGGACCGGCTCACGGCCCGGCAACTGTCGCCGCGCGGTGGTGAGCTGGTGTGCGAGGCCCGCGGCGAGCGGGTGGGTATCGGTGGCGCCTGTGTGGAATACCTGCGCGGCACCATCGCCCTTCCATAAGCGTTCAGTTGCCGTTTGCCGAAGCGGTTTCAGGGTCCGGATGGGCCAGGTCCGGGACGCTGACGCGGCCGCTGTCGATGACCTCGCCGGCGTGCCAGAAGCGCCATTCCCCGGGGGCGTAGCGGTCCCAGTCCTCGTTGGCGGTGAGCGGTTCGGTGGCGATGACGCTGACCACGTCGTCCGGCGTGGTCTCGGCAGCGAAATCCACGGTGACGTCGGCATCGCGCAGGCGGGCGGGACCGAAGGGCGCCCGCCGGGTGATGGCCACCATGCGGGTGCTGCAGAAGGTGAACAGCCACTCGCCGTTGCTCACCAGCAGATTGCACACCCCCTGCTGGGCATACTCCCTGGCCGCCGCCACCAGGGTT
>JAWOFB010000030.1:0-6889 GCA_046482445.1 Ectothiorhodospiraceae bacterium
CTCGCGATCGGTGATTTCCAATCGCAAAAGATTGAGAAATCTGTGATTAATTGGGTTTTGGGGGAGGCGGCAGTCAAAGAATTTGTTTCAGAAATCGTTTCGCTGATCTAGAGTGAAACAAATTCTGAAACACTCATCGCAGACGTGTCGGGGGCGGTATGCCGGATCAAACGCAGAGCAGTGAGGACCGCCCCTTCATCCTGGCGGTGGGGTTCAGCCGCTTGAAGCATGTCTTCCACGCCATCGTGCCGAGTTATGCGGCGGAAGCCGACATTCATATTGTCGATAAAGGCTTCGATGAAGCGCTGGCGGTGATCGGCGACTATCAGCGCACCCAGCGTGTAGACGCGGTGGTCGCGGCCGGTTCCAATGGCGCGTTCCTGCGCCATCATCTGGCTCTGCCCGTGATGCTGGTTACTCTGAGCGGGTTCGATGTGCTCGCGGCCCTGGCGACGGCACGACGACAATCGCGCCATATCGCCCTGATTACCCACGGCGGCACCCACCCGGAGCTGCTCGAGTTCAAGCAGCAGTTCGATCTGGAACTGGAGCACTGCGCCTACGAGAGCGCTGCGGACGCCCAGCGCCTGGTCAGCGAGATCGCCGCCCGCGGTGTCGGGGCGGTGATTGGCCCGGGGCTTGTCACCGATCTTGCCGAGCAGGCCGGGCTCACTGCGGTGTTCGTCTATTCCCGTGGCTCCGTCGAGCAAGCCCTGAACAGTGCCATCGAGGTGAGCCGGATGGGCCGCATGGAAGCGGCGCGGCGTGAGCGGCTGGATACCATCTTGCAGCAGCTCGATGAGGGCGTGGTCGCGGTCGACATGGACGAGCGGGTGCAGGCCTTCAACCCGGCCATGGAGCGATTGCTGGGCGTCTCGGCCGATCAGTTGTCGGGCCGGCGTCTGAGTCAGGTCGCCAGTCAGCTCGGGCTGCGGGAGACACTGGCCAACGGTACAACGGAACTGGGTGGCGTGCAGCGCATCGGTAGCCGCACCCTGGTGACGAACCGCACCCCGATCCTCGAGCAGGGCGTCCAGACCGGTGCAGTCATGACGCTGCAGGACTCGACCACGATTCAGCGCGTGGATCGCAGTCTGCGCTCGACGAACAAACCCCGCCAGTTCGCCGCTCGCTACGAAATCGACCAGATCATCGGCGATTCGCGCCCGATCCGTGACGCACGCGAGGTCGCCGTCCGATACGCCGCCACGGACACCACGGTGCTCATTCTGGGGGAGAGCGGCACCGGCAAGGAGTTGCTGGCTCAGGGCATCCATAACGCCAGTGCCCGTCGTGGACACGCCTTTGTGGCACTGAACTGCGGGGCGTTCCCGGAATCCCTGCTCGAGAGTGAGCTGTTCGGGTTCGAGGATGGGGCCTTCACCGGCTCGCGTCGGGGCGGCAAACCGGGGCTGTTTGAAGCCGCCCACACCGGCACGATCTTTCTCGACGAGATCGGCGAGATGCCGCTGACGCTGCAGACGCGTCTGCTCCGCGTCCTGCAGGAGCACGACATCATCCGGCTTGGCGCGACCCAGCCGACGCCGGTGGACGTTCGGGTGATCGCGGCCACGCATCGGGATCTCCTGGCGGCCGTCGCCAACGGCGAATTCCGGCAGGATCTCTACTACCGGATCAATATCCTGCGCCTGGGTGTGCCACCGCTTCGCGAGCGCATCGAGGATATTCCAGCGCTGGTGGACACATTGCTCGAGCGGGCACTGGATCGGCGGGGCGCATCGGAGGCGCTCGGAGCCATCCGTGACTGGATGATGCCGTACTTCCAGGGTTACAACTGGCCGGGGAATATCCGGGAGCTGGAGAACGTCATCGAACGCCTGGCCACGTTTGCCACCGAATTCGAGCAGGGAAAGATGGATAGCGAGTACCTGAACTGGTTGGTACCGGAACTGTTCGATGCCGATACGAACGGGTCCAAGGCCCCTCCACGCGCGGAAACCGACGCCGAGGAACTGGCTCGCATCCGCCGCGTGCTCGATCAGTGTGAGGGTAACCAGACGGCGGCCTGCAGGCAGCTGGGCATCAGTCGCAGCACGCTCTGGCGCCGGCTTTCCCGGTCATGACCTCTGGCCCCAGGAGGCGGGCGGCTGTTGGTGGTGCGAGGCGCCAGGCGGCTGGTCACCAGTGACTGCATGGGCGGCCATAGGAGGTACCCCAGTGCAGGCCTCGTCTTCCTCTCGCAGCCGGGCTTCGACGCCCTGTGCACACCCAAGGGACTCGCTGAGCGACTGCCTCGTAAAGCGATTGCCTGGGCTTGTGGTGCGCGCACTTGAACCCAGCCGGAATCGAGCGACGAGCGGCGCGCGCAGCGCCATTGACCCAGGTCAATGACGGGCAACCAGCAAAGGCGTATCAAGGAAGATGACACGCTGGAGTTGCAGGATCGTGAGCAACCGGGACCATGTGACAGGCACGCCAAGGTGATTCGCATGAAAGACGCGTTTTCGGATCGCAAGCAGGAGCTCGACAAACGCCGCGCCGAGTTGGTAGAGCGGCTCAACCGGATCCGGCTTGATTATGGACGCGGCCTGCCCCCCGACTCGGAGGACCAGGCGCAGGTGCTCGAGAACGCCGAGGTGCTCAACGAAATCGCGCGCGTGGCCGCGGACGAGCTGGCGACCATCGAGGCCGCCATCCGCCGAATCGAAGAAACCCTTAACCGGCAGGGATGACCATGCACCTGTCGAGTCCGGCGTTCCGGGATTGCGGGCCCATCCCCCGGCGCTACTCGGCGCCCAACGCGAACGAGTTGCCGCCGTTTCGCATTGAGGGGGTGCCCGAGGCGGCCCGGAGCCTGGCCCTCGTCCTGGAGGATATGGATTCACCGCTGGGCACGGTGACGCACTGGCATGCCTGGAACATCCCCCCCGCGACCCGGTCGCTGGACGCGGTGAACCGACCGCCCGAGTGCTGCGTGGGGACGGATAGCTTCGGCAAGATCGGCTATCTTGGCCCGGCCCCGCCCGAGGGGCGGCATCGCTACCGGTTCCTCCTGCTGGCCCTGGATGCCGAGCTGGATCTGCCTGCCGGAGCGACCCGCAGAGCCCTGGACCGAGCCGTCGAGGGGCACGAACTCGACCGCGCCGAGCTCATGGGTTTCATGGAAGCGCCGAAGCCTGATGCTGATGGAGACACCTCCTAATGTCCGCCGGCCCCCGTTCAAGACACGCCGGGGCGTTTTTCGCCACGGTCAATCCCGTGGTATTTCTGGCGTCCGCCGTGATCGTAGCGGTATTCGTCGGGTTCGGGGTGATCTTCCCGGTGGCCGCCGGGGAGGTCTTCGGGCGGCTGCACCGCTTCATTACCGAGTACTTTGGCTGGGCCTACCTTCTGGCCGTCACCGGCTTTCTCGCGTTTCTTCTGTGGCTGGTCGTCAGCCGATACGGGCGCATCCGGCTGGGGCAGCCCGAGGAGCGTCCCAGGTTCGGCCTGCTTGCCTGGTTCGCCATGCTGTTCAGCACGGGCATGGGCATTGGCCTGGTTTTCTGGAGCGTGGCCGAGCCCATTCTCCATTTCCAGGATCCGCCGTCCGGTGATGGCGGCACGGCCCAGGCGGCCCGCCAGGCGATGGTGTATACATACTTCCACTGGGGCCTCCATGCCTGGGCCGTGTACGTGGTGCTCGGGCTGTCCGTTGCCTACTTCAGCTACCGCCACGGGTTGCCGCTGACCATCCGCTCCATCTTCTATCCAATGCTCGGTGACCGTATTTACGGGCCAATTGGCCATGTCATCGACGTGCTGGCCGTGTTCGGCACGTTGTTCGGCCTGGCCACCTCGCTGGGCTTCGGCGCCATGCAGCTCAACACGGGGCTCCACGAGCTCGTGGGTCTGCCGGTGTCACACTGGGTGCAAGTGGGCCTGATTGCCACCATTACCGGCATTGCGGTCATCTCGGTGCTTTCCGGCCTGGATCGGGGCCTGAAGTGGCTGAGCATCTTCAATCTGTCGCTGGCGCTGCTGGTGGTGATTTTCGTCCTGCTCCTGGGGCCGACGTTGTTCATCATCCGGTTCCTTCTGGAATCCACCGGCAGCTACCTGCAGCAGATCGTGGAGCTCAGCCTGTCCACGGATGCCATCGGCGGGTCCGAGTGGCAGAAAGAATGGACCATCTTCTACTGGGGCTGGTGGATTGCCTGGTCGCCGTTTGTGGGCATCTTCATCGCCCAGATCTCGCGTGGCCGGACCATTCGGGAATTCATCGTTGGCGTGCTGATGATGCCGACGCTGTTCGTGCTGGTGTGGATGACCGTCTTCGGCGGAACGGCGCTGCACTTTGAGCTCTTTGATAGCGACAGCGGTATCGCGTCCGCCGTGGCACAGGACACGACGCTGGCGCTGTACGTGACCCTGGAGCGCCTGCCGCTTACGACGCTGACATCCATCGCGGCAACACTGCTGATCGCCACGTATTTCGTCACCTCGTCCGATTCCGGTACCCACGTGGTGGACAAGCTCATCTCCCGCGGGAGTAAGCGCTCACCGCGCCGCCAGCGGGTGATCTGGGGGATTACGGAAGGGGCCGTTGCCGCCACGCTGCTCATCGTCGGCGGTACCGAGGCGCTGAACAGCCTGCAAACGGCGTCCGTCACGGCGGGCCTGCCGGTGGCCGTCATCCTGACGTTCGCCTGCATCAATCTCTACCGTTCGTTGCAGCGTGAATACCGGGTCGAGGGGGTTGAGCCCCCGTGGGGCTAGGAGGCCGTCGCCGGGGCTGCGCGCAGACATGACGCAGGCACCAAAGGGGGGAACATGACCGAGATCCCGGAAACATTGCTGGTACCAGTGGACGGTTCTGACGGCGCCAATAACGCCGCGCAATTTGCCGCCCGCCTGGCGGAGACAATGAACCGTCCAGTGCAATTGCTGTTCGCCATCCCCGAGAGCCCGATGGAACTGTATGGCGTCCCCGGCGAAGGGGCCATGGGCGGGGAGGTGGGCTATTTCTCCGCCGAGGCGTTCGAGAAAGTCCGCGACGCCAATGCCCGGCGCGCGTTCGACGCGGCCCGCGATGCCATCGGCGAAGCACGGATTCGTGTTGACGAGCAGCTCCTGGGGGGCGAGGCATCCGGGGCCATTCTCGAGTATGCGGAAACGGTTCCGGGCGCGATGATCGTCGTGGGCAGCCGCGGCCTCTCGGGGGTCAAGCGCCTTTTACCAAACCTCGCCGTAAAGCCCCGCCGTTCAGGGCGGGGATATAAGGCGCCTATTCGAGGTAAAATAGGGGGATATGCAACGCCTTCAAGCCTTCAAGTTTGAATTGCGCCCGAACGGCGAGCAGCAGCGGCAGATGCGCCGCTTCGCCGGCTCGTGCCGGTTTGTGTTCAATCGGGCGCTGGCGTTGCAGGAGGCGCGCTACGAGGCCGGGGAGAAGAAGCTGGGCTACGCGGGTCTGTGCAAGGAACTGGTGGCCTGGAAGAAAACCCCGGATACGGAATGGCTCGCCCAAGCTCCTTCCCAATCGCTTCAGCAAGCTCTCAAGGATCTGGAGCGCGCCTACACCAACTTCTTTGAGGGCCGCGCCGCCTTCCCCACCTTCAAGAAACGCGGCCGGAACGATGCTTTTCGTTTTCCGCAAGGCGCAAAGCTCGACGAGGGCAACAGCCGTATCTTTCTGCCCAAGCTGGGTTGGATCCGCTATCGCAACAGCCGCAAGGTGATGGGCGTCATCAAGAACGTCACCGTGTCGGCATCGGGTGGCAAGTGGTTCGTCAGCACCGAAACCGAGCGCGAGGTCGAGACGCCGCGCCACCCGGCCAGCGGTATTGTTGGGATCGACGTGGGCGTGGCCAACTTCGCCACGCTGTCCACCGGCGAGATTATCGACCCGGTCAGCGCCTTGAGAAAACGCCAGCGGCAGTTGGCCCGCGCTCAACGGGCGATGAGCCGCAAACAGAAGTTCTCCCGCAACTGGATCAAGGCCAAGGCCCGCGTCCAGAAAATTCACACCCGGATCGGCAATACCCGATGCGACTACCTGCATAAACTCACCACGGGCCTTAGCAAAAACCACGCGGCGGTGGTGATCGAGGACCTGCAGGTACGGAACATGACCCAGTCGGCGTCGGGGATGGCCGAGCAACCGGGGCGAAACGTCCGCGCCAAGGCGGGGCTCAACCGCTCCATCCTCGATCAGGGATGGGGCGAGTTCCGCCGCCAGATTGCCTACAAGCAGGCATGGTGCGGCGGGATGGTCGTGGCGGTACCACCGCAGAATACCAGCCGCACGTGTTCGGTGTGTGGGCATGTGGCGAGCGACAACCGCCGAAGCCAATCCCGATTTGAGTGTGTTGCCTGCGCTCACACGGCGCATGCCGATGTGAACGCCGCTCGCAACATTCTAGCGGCAGGGCATGCCGTCATGGCCTGTGGAGGGGATGTAAGCCCTTATCCGCGTCAAAGCGCGGTTGAGGCGGCTCCAATGAAGCAGGAACCCACCGAGGCGAACGGCGCCGGCTCGATGCCGGCACCGGCGCGGTAGGAATCCTCGTCCTTCGGGGCGAGGAGGATGTCAAATTCACACTGCGCGCCTCCGGGACCCTGATTCGCGTGATTTCAGCCCGGGACATGCACCGCAAGGAACGGAGAATCTATGAGCAAACGGGCAAAGACGCCACCTGAGCTCTCTACGGAAGCCGAGGAGCGGGCGTTCTGGGAAAGCCATGATTCCAGTGAATATCTCGACTGGAAGCGGGCCAGGACCGCCTCGTTCCCGAACCTGAAGCATTCTACGAGGACGATTTCGCTGAGGCTTCCTGAAGCGTTGCTGGAGCGTATCCGGATTGAGGCCAACAAGCGGGATATGCCGTATCAGTCGTTGATCAAGGCATGGCTCTCGGAAGACGTGGAACAACACCGGAAGTGAGCG
>JAWOFB010000036.1:0-2863 GCA_046482445.1 Ectothiorhodospiraceae bacterium
ACTCAGGGAACCACCACCATGACCCCGATGCTGAACATGGCCGTGCGCGCGGCGCGCAGCGCCGGCAACGTCATTGTTCGCTCGCTCGACCGGCTCGACCGCGTGCGCGTAGAGACCAAGGGGCGCAACGACTTCGTCAGCGACGTGGACCGTGCCGCCGAGGAAGAGATCGTCGGCACCCTGCGCCAGGCCTACCCGGACCACGCGTTCATGGGCGAAGAAGGCGGCAGCCAGGGCGATTCCGACCACGTCTGGATCATCGACCCGCTGGACGGCACCACGAACTTCCTCTACGGGCTGCCGCATTTCGCCGTGTCCATCGCGCTGCAAGTGCGCGGGCGCATCGAGCTAGGCGTGGTCTACGATCCGGTGCGCCAGGAACTCTTTACGGCGGCGCGCGGCAACGGCGCGACGGTGGATGATCACCGGGTGCGGGTGCGCACCCGCAAGGACCTGGACGGCCAGCTCCTGGCCACCGGCTTCCCGTTCCGGCACCCGCAGCACATGGATGCCTACATGGGCCAGTTCCGGGCCGTCATTGACCGTGCCGGCGACTTGCGGCGCGCCGGCTCCGCCGCCCTGGACCTGGCCTACTTGGCCGCCGGCCGGCTGGATGGCTACTGGGAACTCGGGCTCAAGCCCTGGGACATCGCGGCCGGCGCGCTGCTGGTCCGGGAGGCGGGCGGCGTCGTTTGCGATTTCGGGGGCGACGAGGGCTACATGCGCAGCGGCAACGTGGTTGCCGGTAACCCCAAGCTCGTCAACGACCTCCTGGGCACCATCCGGCCCCACTGCACGGCAGCGATGCTGCGCGGCAGCTAGTGTCCTGTCCCAGGAATTCGTGGCTTGAAGGCGCCATCGGTGCTTCAGCCGGCGGCGCCCATATCCCGTAGTGCGGCCCGCGCACGCTCACCGGCCTTGGTGTCCGAGCCGGCGGCCTTGCGGTAGTTCTCGATGGCCTCCTGGCGCTGCCCCTGGCGCCGTTGCACGTTGCCCAGGTAGTAATGGCCATCGGCGGTGGGCAGTAACTCGATGCTCTGCTGCAGATCCTCGCGCGCAGCCTGGAGATCACCTTGTTGCTCGCGCGCCATGCCGCGCCGCAAGTGGTGGTAAAACCAGCTGTCGTCGCGCTCCAGTGCGGCGGTGTACGCCTCCTCCGCCTCGGTCATGTTGTCCTCGGTCGCGTGCACGTCCCCGAGCAGCGCGTGGAAGATGGCCTCGCCGGATTCCATCTCCAGGGCTTCCCGTGCTTTCTCGCGCGCGGTAGCGACGTCGCCGTCGCGTAACGCCTCGCGGCCTTCGTCATGGGCCTCGTAGGCCGACTCCAGCCGCTCCACGGTGGCGATCTGCTGCTGGTAGCGCTCCCGGCCCCAGTCACCGCCGCGACCGAGGTCTTCCAGGATGCGGCGGTTGTTCTCCACGCGCTCCTGGCTGGGCGGGTGGCTGGCGAACAGGCCCTGGGCAAAACCACCGCCGCCTCCGCCGCGTTCCTCGGAGATCCGCACGAAGGTCTCCTGAAGGTCCACGGCCGCCTCGGGCGTGTAGCCGGCGCGTTTCATGTAGGTCATACCGAAGCGGTCGGCCTCGCGCTCCGCTTCCCGGGAATACCGCGCGCTGATCAACTGGGCCCCGATGCCACCGGCCAGGATCGCCACGGTGGCGTACTCCTGACGGTCGGTGGTCGCGCCCACGGCCAGGCCTCCGGCCATGACCGCGCCCTGGAGCAGGACCTGCTGGGACTGGCGCTGGGCGCCGTGACGGGCAGCGGCGTGGACCACCTCGTGGCCGAGAACCGCCGCGAGTTCCGCCTCGGAGTCCATCTCGGTGAGCAGGCCACGGTTGATGGCGATCTTGCCGCCGGGGAGTGCCCAGGCGTTAGGCACGGAACTGTTGAGCACGGTGAACTCGTAGTCCAGGTCCCGGTCCGCATGCCGGGCCACGTCCTGCCCCACGCCCTGGACGTAGTCCACCAGTCCGGGATCAAGCGCGTACTCACCGCCCTGGGCCTGCCTCAGTGGCGCGTAATTCTCCTGCCCGACCTGGCGCTCCCAGTCCTCGCCAACGAAACTCAGCTCCCGCTCGCCGGTAACCGGGTTGGTGGCGCAGCCGGCGAGTACACCGGTCGTGAGGAGCACTGCAATGAGCCGCTTCAACACCACTGAATCTCCGTTCTGCGTTGCCATGGCGCAATCGCCATCAAACCGCGACACGCGGCCCACCAGTCATGACCCAGCGCGCGGGTCGCGTCAAGCCACCTGGAACCGGCGGCCGGGTTGTCCGGTCGCGGGCGAGGCGGCATCATTCGCTGCAAATCCCGCAAGGAGACAATCATGGCCACTTGGGAAATCGTTCTCGCCGGCGCCGCCGCCATCCTGGTGACCATGTGGTTTCTGCCAGGCATCCGCTCGCAGTTCCAGCGTCAGGAGGAAAGCGACGTCCCCAAGGACTGGCGCGGCGTCATCCTGCCGCTGGTATTCGTCGCCCTGTTCGTGGCGCTGCTGATCAGTCTCGTGTAAGCATGATACGGCCACGTCCCGAGGGAGGCCGGGCAGGTACCTAACCCGTTGCCGGGGCCCCGGCGGCGAGTTGATCCAGGAGTGTGTCGGGATCCGGTGCCACCCGGATCAGCGCCCGGTGGCGCGGGGCGACCAGTTCCTCGGCGACACAGTGATCCAGGAACGCCAGCAGGGTCTCGTAGTAGCCGGGGCTGTTGAGCAGGCCGACGGGCTTGTGGTGCAGGCCGAGCTGGGACCAGGTCAGGACCTCGAAGAACTCCTCCAGCGTCCCCAGCCCGCCGGGCATGGCCACGAACGCGTCGGCGCGCTCCGCCATGCGCGTTTTGCGCTCGTGCATGGACTCGGTG
>JAWOFB010000058.1:0-4304 GCA_046482445.1 Ectothiorhodospiraceae bacterium
CAATGCGACGCGGCTCAGGCAACAACGACGTTCACCAGTTTGCCGGACACGACCACGACCTTACGCACGGTCTGGTCGGCGATGAAACGCTGGACATTGGCATCCGCCAGGGCCGCCGCCTCGACCGTGTCCCGGTCGGCATCCGCCGGTACCGCGACGTGCCCGCGCACCTTGCCGTTGACCTGGACGACCAGTTCCAGGCTGTCCCGCTCCAGGGCCGCTTCGTCCCACGCGGGCCAACCGGCGTCCACCACCGGCTCGGTGTGCCCGAGTTCGCTCCAGAGGCGATGGCAGATGTGCGGCACGATGGGCGCCAGGATGAGGACCGCGGCCTCCAGCCCTTCCTGGAGGACAGCCCGGCCATTGTCCGAGGTGTCGTCCACCTGCTTGTAGAGGCTGTTGACCAGCTCCATGACCGCAGCGATCCCGGTGTTGTAGGTATGGCGGCGACCAATGTCATCGCTGGCCTTGCGGATGGTCTCGTGGACCTTGCGCCGCAGGGCCCGCTGATCGTCGTCCAGGGCGCCGGCAGCCAGAGCGGGTGCCGGCCCGCGCTCGACGTGACTGCGCACCAGCTGCCAGAGGCGCTTGAGGAAGCGGTAGGCCCCCTCGACACCGGAATCCGACCATTCCAGAGCCTGATCCGGCGGTGCCGCGAACATGGTGAACAGGCGCACCGTATCCGCGCCGTAGCGCTCCACCAGGGCCTGCGGGTCCACGGTATTACCCTTGGACTTGGACATCTTGGCGCCGTCCTTGAGCACCATGCCCTGGGTGAGCAGGTTGGTGAACGGCTCGCTCGCCGCTGACAGGCCCTGGTCGCGCAGCAGCTTCTGGTAGAAGCGCGCGTACAGCAGGTGCAGGATGGCATGCTCGATGCCGCCGATGTACTGATCCACCGGCAGCCAGTAGCCAGCGCGCTCGTCCAGCATGGCGCGATCACTGTCGGCGCAGGCGAAACGCGCGAAGTACCAGGACGACTCCATGAAGGTATCAAAGGTGTCCGTCTCGCGCTCGGCGTCCCCGCCGCAGCGCGGGCACCGGGTCTGGTACCACTCGGGCATGTCCTTGAGCGGCGAACCCGGCCCTTCCAGGGTGATGTCTTCGGGCAGCTCCACGGGCAGGTCGGCGTCCGGCACCGGCACCTCGCCGCACGCGGGGCAGTTGATCATGGGGATGGGCGCGCCCCAGTAGCGCTGCCGCGACACGCCCCAGTCGCGCAGGCGATACTGGGTCTGCCGCTCACCAACCCCCTGGCCCTCCAGCCAGTCGGCAATGGCCTCGAACGCCTGCTCCGAGGTCAGCGCCGTGTACTGCCCCGAGTTGACCAGCACGCCCTTGTCGACGAAGGCCCCGGCACTGACATCCGGTGTCTCGCCCTGCTCCGGCGCGATGACCGGGTGAATGGGCAAGCCGTACTTGGCGGCAAACTCCCAGTCCCGCTGGTCGTGGGCGGGCACCGCCATAATGGCCCCGGAGCCGTGGCTCATGAGCACGAAATTGGCGATCCAGATGGGGACCTGCTCGCCGGTGAGCGGATGCACCGCGCGCAGCCCCGTATCCAGGCCACGCTTTTCCATGGTGGCCACGGTGGCCTCGGCGACCCCCGCCTTGTTGCACTCGGCCACGAACGCCGCGACCGTCTCGTCGCGCTCGGCGAGCTCGCGGCTGAGCGGGTGCTCCGGGGCGAGCCCCATGTAGGTCACCCCGTACAGGGTATCCGGCCGGGTGGTGTAGACATCCAGCGGCTCGTCGCGATCAGCCACCGGGAAGCGCAGGGAAACGCCCTGGGAGCGGCCGATCCAGTTGCGCTGCATGGCGCGCACCTGCTCGGGCCAGCCAGCGAGCTCATCCAGCGCGTCCAGCAGCTCGTCCGCGTAGTCGGTGATGCGCAGGAACCACTGCGGGATGGCGCGGCGCTCCACCGTGGCGCCGGAACGCCAGCCCTTGCCGTCCACCACCTGCTCGTTCGCCAGCACGGTCTGGTCCACCGGATCCCAGTTCACGGTGGCCGTGGCCCGGTAGGCGATGCTCTGCTCGTAGAGCCGCGTGAACAGCCTCTGTTCCCAGCGGTAGTAATCCGGGTCACAGGTGGCGAACTCCCGCGACCAGTCGTAGCCGAAGCCGAGCTGCTTGAGCTGCTCGCGCATGGCGGCGATGTTCTCGCGCGTCCAGCGCGCCGGCGGCACACCGTTCTGCATGGCGGCATTTTCCGCCGGCAGGCCGAAGGCGTCCCAGCCCATGGGCTGCAGCACGTTGCGCCCCTGCATGCGCTGGTAGCGGGTCATCACGTCGCCGATGGTGTAGTTGCGCACGTGCCCCATGTGCAGCTTGCCGCTGGGGTACGGGAACATGGACAGGCAGTAAAAGGACTCCTTCTGGCTGTCCTCGGTGACCCGGAAGCTGTCGTGCTCCTGCCAGTAGCGTTGCGCCTCGGCCTCGATGATTTCAGGTTTGTAGGCGTGATCCATGACGGTGTTCGCTCGACTCGGCTGGTGGTGAGCTGCAAAGCGCGCGATTATACGGGAATTGTCGCTCAGTGCCGATGCCGAGGGTTGTGGCCGATGACCGCGACCCGGCACATTGAGAGGCATCGTGACCGATTCAACGCATGCCCACGGGAGCCCTTATGAACCAGGACCGAAAACCACAGGACGAACGCCAGAGCCAGGCCTACGAGCGCATGCTCCAGCGTGTCACCGAGAGCCTGGAAGAAGCCGGTGAGGAGGCGCGACCGCGCCTGCGCCAAGCGCTGGACTGGGCGCGCCAGAAGGCCGTGGCCCTGGAGGAGCTCAGCAGCGAAGAGGCCGAGCGCATCAGCGAGTACCTGCGCCGCGACGTGGAGGATGCGGCGCGCTTTCTGGATAACCCGCACACGGACGATGATCTGCGCGACTGGTTCCGCATGGATCTCCAGCTCATCGGCTCCTGGTTATTCGAACGCTTTACCAGTGTCGCCGACCGTACGCGACTGGAATGGCAGGCCCTGAACGAGCAGTGGCAGGAGGCCGCAAACTATCACACCGGGGAGATGACCGCCCCGGGCGAACTCCGGTGCCGGGCCTGCGGGCGTTCCATGCACTTCGAACGCGCCGGCCACATCCCGCCGTGCCCGCATTGCCACGGGACCTCGTTTGAGCGTGTGACCGCTGAATAGGCAAAGGTTCCCCGGGAGCCCAGGCTCGGCTCCGGGAAGCGGGCGACGGATGCCGCAACGACCGCGGCGACGCGCCCCTGGGGGGCCGCTCGCGGGGCTACTGCGGGTGGATGCCATGGCTACGCAGAGCCGGCCCCAATGCGGGCACCCCAGGGGTGACGTGAACGCGATTCATGTTGAAGACGTCGCATGCCGCGACGCTGTGCCACCAACACGAGTGTGGCGCTGCGGTTGCAGTGACGGGCCGTCGCTGTATACTCTTGAGCCAACTGATTCCCCTGACCATTCCGACGCGCCAATGGGCAAGCCTGAATCAGGCGATACGCACGGGTCGGAACGCGCGCCTCATCCCTATTATGAAAATTCTTCAAATGGCGCAGAGGCCGCGACACGCGCCGACTCCGGCGGGATCAGGGACCGGCACCGGCGGCTCGCCCCTCGTAGGGGCGCGCGCAACCGTTATAATGCGCGATTCCGGTGAACTTCCATCGCAACCGAATGTGAATGCATGACTAATCGAACCGACGCACTCAAACAGGCTATCGACGAGCGCATCCTCTTTCTGGATTGCGGCATGGGCACCAGCATCCAGCAGTATCCCCTCAGCGAGGAGGATTTCCGCGGGGACCGCTTCAAGGACTGGGAAAGCGACCTGCAGGGCAACAACGACCTGCTGTCCATCACGCGCCCGGACATCATTCGCGAGATCCACGCGGACAACCTCGCGGCCGGGTCGGACATCGTCGAGACCAACACCTTCAGCTCGACGACCATCGCCCAGGCCGACTATCACATGGAAGACCTGGCCTACGAGTTGAACGTGGCCGGCGCGCGCGTGGCGCGCGAGGCCTGTGACGCCGCCGAGGCCGAGAATCCCGGCTGGCCGCGGTTCGTCGCCGGCGCCCTGGGGCCGACCAACCGCACGGCGTCTATCTCACCGGACGTCAACAACCCGGGCTACCGCGCCGTGACTTTCGAGGAACTGCGCGCCGCATACCTGCAGGCCGCGCGGGGTCTGGTCGAGGGTGGTGCCGACCTGATTCTGATCGAGACCATCTTCGACACCCTCAACGCCAAGGCGGCGGTCTACGCCACCGAGGAGCTGTTCGAGGAGCTCGGCTACCGCCTGCCGGTGATGATCTCCGGC
>JAWOFB010000080.1:0-13796 GCA_046482445.1 Ectothiorhodospiraceae bacterium
ACCGGCAAGGAAGGCATGGGCTACGGTGACTTCAAGCTGTTCGCCGCCCTTGGCGCCTGGCTGGGCTGGCAGGCGCTGCCGGTCATCATTCTCCTGGCGTCCCTGGTCGGTGCCGCAACCGGCATCGCGATGATCGTGGCACTGGGTCGCGACCGCCAGTTGCCCATCCCCTTCGGCCCGTATCTTGCCGCCGCCGGCTGGCTTACCTTACTGTGGCAAGATGACTTCATCACGGCCTACCTGCAATGGGCAGGACTCGCCTGACAAAAGTGCTGCACCGGGCCCCGCCGGGCCGAGGCTGGTTGTCGGTCTCACCGGCGGCGTCGCCAGCGGCAAGAGTGCGGCCTGCGAGCGCTTCGCGGCGCTCGGCGTCCCCATCATCGATGCCGACCGTGTCGCCCGGGACGTCGTGCAGCCTGGCGAACCCGCGCTTGGGACGTTGGTCGCGGCCTTTGGCGATACCATCCTGACGCCGGACGGCGGGCTGGACCGGAGTGCCATGCGCCAGCGCGTCTTCGCAGACAACCATGACCGGCGGCGGCTCGAGGCCATCATCCACCCGTACGTACGCGAACGCATGCGGCAGCAACTCGCCGCTTGCACCGCTGCCTATGTCATCATGGCGGTGCCATTGCTCCTTGAGAGTCACATGACCGATATGGTGCACCGCGTACTGGTCGTGGATGTACCGGAAGAGGTGCAGGAACAACGGCTCCAGCAGCGCGACGACGCCACGGCCGAGCAGGCCCGAGCGATGCGGCGGGCACAAGCGTCGCGGCACGAACGGCTGCAACAGGCGGACGACGTCATCGACAATACCGGTTCCATCGCCGCGCTCAACGCTGCGGTGGACCGTCTCGACCGAACTTACCGGTCCCTGGCCGACAGCATGAGTCCAGCGCCGGGTCCCGCGGAGGGCTAATGGAACAAGGAAGCACGGATTCCGTCGACACGGTAACCTTTGAGCAGCCCCTCAACGAGCGCATTCGGACACTGATGCGCCTGGAACACCTTTTTGCCCAGGCCCGCTTCGGCCTCGGCGGGGAAACGCCCTGGCACAGCCGCCTGGCGGTGGCCACGCTGGGCGAAATCCTGGATATATTCGGGCGTGGCGACCTCAAGACCGAGTTGATCAAGGAGCTCGAGCGCGTCACCACCATGCTGCGCCGTCTGGAGGAACGCCCCGGCGTCGACACGGATCGTCTGGAGCAGGTATTGCAGCGGTGTCGGGGCCTGTCCGAGCGCCTGGGGTCCCAGACGGGGCAACTCGGCAGCGTCCTGCGCCAAGACGATTTGCTGGCCAACATCATGCAGCGTAGCGGCATCGCCGGCGGCACGTGCGCTTTCGACATCCCGCGCTACCACCGCTGGCTGGCACAGCCCGCCGAGAGACGTCAGGAGCAGATTCGCGCCTGGCTCGACAGCGTGGACCTGGTCCGGGAGACCACCGAGACCGTCCTGGAGCTGCTGCGCGAAAGCGCCATCCCCCGGAATTGCCGAGCCCAGAAGG
The DNA here is from genome assembly GCA_046482445.1 of Ectothiorhodospiraceae bacterium. Lineage (GTDB taxonomy): Bacteria > Pseudomonadota > Gammaproteobacteria > Nitrococcales > Aquisalimonadaceae > Aquisalimonas. The sequence continues at coordinate 1,511 of JAWOFB010000080.1, forward strand.
GCATTTACCAGCGGAACCTGGACAAGGAGACCGCCTACCAGCTTGTGCGCGTGGACCTGCCCGCGGACAGCGCACGCTACCCGGAGATTAGCGGGACCAAGATGTTTATTACGGTGCGTTTCATGGAAAACACGACCACAGCGGAACGTCCCCAGCAAACCGATGAAGACATGGATTTCGTGCTTCAACTCTGCGTGCTGTAAGGACGCTAGTGTCCTGTCCCAGAAATTCGTACGATTGATGAGGCTCTGCCGCGTCGTCATAGCAAGACGCGTCGACGAAGGCGTAGTGACGCCACAAAGAGGAGGCGCCAGCGGCGCTGGCGACGCGGCAGAGCCTCCCTGCGGGCGCCCCAATGGAACGGTCTTGCGTCGTTGGCGCCGCTCGACGTGGTCTCGCCACGCCTTCGCGTTGCGGCCTTGCAATACCGGCCCCTTGGGGCGCATCAATCGCACGAATTTCTGGGACAGGACACTAGCCATGCCGGAACGACAGGTCCCCTGCCCGGTCTGCCGCCGCCCGGTGGACTGGAATGCCCCGGATGCTCACTGGCGCCCGTTCTGTAGCGAGCGCTGCCAGACGCTGGACCTGGGCGGCTGGCTCAATGAAGACAACCGCATCCCGGGTATCGAAGTCCCAGACGAGACGGATCTGGACGTGGACACGGATCAGGAAGCAGGCGGAGACGACTGGGACGACTGAAGGCGCCCGGGACTCACTCGCTGGACGGGGCGTTCGTGTCCTGCCACAAACCCCGGATCGCCGCCACACCCTGGCCGCCCGCGGCACGCATGGTGTCGACGTCGGCAGGGCCGAGCCCACCCAACCCGTAGACGGGCAACGCAGCGGCGCCTGCCATGGCTGCGAAGGCGGCCTCGCCCAGCGGCGACTGGTCGGGATGGCTGGCGGTGGCACGCACCGGGCCCAGGACGGCGAAATCCAGGCCCAGGGCCGCAGCCCGCTGCAACTCCTCGCTATCGTGGCAAGATGCGGCAACCCACTGGTGCGCCGGCAGCGGCCGCTCCCGTAGCCCGGCGAGCTGACTGGCACGCAGATGGAAGCCTACGCCCAACGCACAAGCCAGGCCCACATCAGCGTTGATCAGAAGCGCCGCGCCATACGCTGCGGCCAGCGACGCCGCTGCGTGCCCGAGCCGGCGCCACGTGGCCGGATCCGCCTCGCGCGCCCGCAGCTGGACCAGACCCGTACCGGCTGCCAGCCGGCCCTCAAGCTGAGCCAGAAAGGTCCGCTCGCCATCCGCACCTGCCGGGGGTTCCGGGGTAATCAAATAGGTCTCGGGCAGGCGAACCGCCGTCAGAATAGGTCGATTGGCCGCCGGAAAATCCAGAGCGGCCAGTTCGGGTTCGGCAACCCAGCGCAAGCCCTGGGATTCACGACCGACGGGATCACCCGCGAAACGCTCCACCAGGTGCGTGTCCAGCACCACCGCGCGATCCGGGTAACGCCAGGGCACCGTGATCAGTGGCCGGGTCGCCAGGGGCCGGATGCCTAGTTCCTCGTCCAGTTCCCGCGCCAGCGCCGCGGTTACGTCCTCCCCGGGCTCGACCTTGCCGCCGGGAAACTCCCAGAGACCGCCCTGGTGCTGATCGGCGCCGCGCCGCGCCACCAGCACGCGCCCGTCGCTGTCACGAATCACGCCCACGGCGACATGGAGCGCCGAACCGAACGGGTCCGTGTTATCGGTATTCACGGATGCCCCAAGGCGCCGGATCGCGCGGCGGACGACGGCTCGATGCAGGACCGGCGGGCGGCATCACCCCTCTAGGTGCGGTATTCAGCGTTGATGCGGACATATTCGTAGGAAAAATCGCAGGTCCACACGGTGGCAGCGGCCTCGCCACGATCCAGTTCCACGGCGACTGTCACCTCGGATTGCGCCATGCGCGCTGCGGCCTCGGCCTCGCTATACTCCGGTGCCCGCCCGCCATCAGCGGCAATGCGCAGGTCGTCCAGCCACAGCGTCACCCGCTCGACATCCAGGTCCGTCACCCCGGCCCGGCCCACCGCGGCAAGGATCCGGCCCCAGTTGGGATCGCCGGCGAAGAAAGCGGTCTTGACCAGCGGGGAGTGGGCAATGGTGAAAGCGACCGCTTCCGCTTCGGACTCGTCCACCGCGCCGCTCACCTGGATGGCGATGAACCGCGTCGCGCCCTCGCCGTCGCGCACGATGGCGCAGGCGAGTTCCTGGCACAGCGCCAATAGCGCCTCCGCAAAAACCGTCGCGTCGCGGCTGCCGGGCTCCACGGCAACGCCGCCTGCACCCGTTGCCGCCAGGGTGCAGGCATCGTTGGTGGAGGTGTCGCCGTCGACGGTAATGCGGTTGAAGCTGCGGTTCACCGCGTCGGTCAGCAGGGAATCCAGCAGCTCCTGAGGGATGTCGGCATCCGTTGCCATGAAGGCAAGCATGGTGGCCATGTCGGGCCGGATCATGCCGGCGCCTTTGGCAATGCCCGTCAGGGTCACCGTGCCACCGCTGAGTGCCACCCGGCGCGTGGCCCCCTTGGGAACGGTATCCGTGGTCCCGATGGCACGTGCCGCCGCCAGCCAGCCAGCCGGGTCCAGACCCTGGACAGCCCCCGGGACGGCTGCCGTGATGCGGGACACCGGCAATGGTTCCCCGATCACGCCCGTGGAGAAGGGGAGGACAGCGGCGGCGGGGACATCGGTCGCCGCCGCAACCGCGTCGCAGCATTCGCGGGCCGCCCGGGCGCCGGCCGCGCCGGTGCCGGCGTTGGCGTTGCCGCTATTGATCAGCAGGTAACGGCTCGCCGCGCTCGCCATGTTGGAGCGCACCAGGGCGACCGGCGCCGCACAGAAGCGGTTGCGGGTCAACACGGCGGCGACGCGCGTGCCGGCAGCCAGTTCCATGAGCACCAGGTCGGGGTCACGGCCATCGGGTTTTTTGATACCGGCCGTGACGCTGGCCAGCCGGACCCCGGGGACAGGCTCCAGGGTGGGTTGATCGGGCAAACCGATCGCCATGGACTCGCCTCCGTTGGACTCAGTCGAACGCACGCGCCCTGCTGGTGCCGGGCACCCTCAATTCACCTGTCCGCAACAGTGCTTGTACTTCTTGCCCGAACCACAGGGACAGGGTTCGTTGCGCCCGACCTTGCGCTGATCACGCACGAAGGGATCCGGGGTCCCGGTGGCGGCTGTGTCATCACTGGCGGCGTCTTCCTCGCGCGCGGCGTCCGCCAGGGCGCTTTGCCCTTCCTCGTGGCGCGGCTGGAAGTCGGCCCGGTCCTGAGGCCGCGGCTGATCGGCCTCGGCCTGATCCACCTCGCGCGGGTCGCGCACCTGGACGCGCTGCAGCAGGCTGATCACCTCGCGCTGGATGTCCTCGAGCATGGTCGAGAACATATTGAAGGCGTCCTTCTTGAACTCCTGCTTGGGGTTGCGCTGGGCGTAGCCGCGCAAATGGATCCCCTGGCGCAGGTGGTCCATGGCCGCCAGGTGCTCCTTCCAGTGGCTGTCCAGGACCTGGAGCATGACCACCTTCTCGAAGCGGCGCAGGGCGTCCGCCCCCACTTGCTCTTCCTTCTCCCCGTAGGCGTGCTCGGCGCGCTCGATGATGCGCTGGCGCAGCGGCTCTTCGTGGAGCTCGTCCTCGTCCTCCAGCCACTGCGCAATCGGCAGCTCCAGGGCGAAGTCCCGGGCCAGCACTGCCTCGAGCCCGGCCACATCCCACTGCTCGTCGATGGAACCCGGCGGGATGGAGTCGTCGATAACGCGGTTAAGCACGTCCCGGCGCATGACGGCGACCGTCTCGCTCAGGTCATCATCGGCCATGAGTTCCTGGCGCTGGCGATAAATGACACGGCGCTGGTCGTTGGCCACGTCGTCGAATTCCAGCAGCTGCTTGCGCATGTCGAAGTTGTGGCCTTCGACCTTGCGCTGGGCGTTCTCGATGACCCGCGAGACCATGCCGGACTCGATGGCCTCGCCCTCCTGCATGCCCATGCGCTGCATCATGTTGGAGACGCGCTCGGAGGCAAAGATCCGCAGCAGGCTGTCCTCCAGGGACAGATAGAAGCGCGTCGAGCCCGGGTCGCCCTGACGCCCGGAGCGGCCGCGGAGCTGGTTATCCACGCGACGGGACTCGTGGCGCTCGCTGCCGATGACGTGCAGCCCGCCGGCCTCGACCACGCGGCGATGGCGCTCCTCCCAGTCGGCGCGGACACGCTCGCGCTCGGCCTCGCTGGCGTCCTCGCCAAGCTCCGCCAGCTCGGCATCCAGGTTGCCGCCGAGCACAATGTCCGTACCGCGCCCGGCCATGTTGGTGTGATGGTCACCGCCCCGGGCTCGCCGGCCTTGGCAATAATAGTGGCCTCACGGTCGTGCTGCTTCGCGTTCAGGACTTCGTGCGGGATCCCGGCCTCGCGCAGACGCTGGGAGATCACCTCGGAGACGTCGATGGACGCCGTCCCCACCAGGATGGGTCGGCCCGCCTCTCGGTTCTCACGGATGTCCTCGACAATGGCGTCGATCTTCTCCGCCTGGGTCAGGTAGACCAGGTCCTGATAGTCTTCGCGCACCATGGGCTTGTGGGTGGGAATCACCGCGACCTCCAGCCCATAGATGTGCTGGAACTCGTAGGCCTCGGTATCCGCTGTCCCGGTCATCCCCGAGAGCTTGTCGTACAGGCGGAAGAAATTCTGGAAGGTGATGGAGGCAACCGTCTGGTTCTCCTTCTGCACCGGCACGCCTTCCTTGGCCTCCACCGCCTGGTGCAGCCCGTCGGACCACCGTCGCCCGGGCATGGCCCGGCCCGTGAACTCGTCGACAATGACCACTTGGTTATCGCGCACCAGGTATTGATCGTTGCGGTGGTAGAGGTGATGGGCGCGCAGCGCGGCATTGACGTGGTGCAACAGGTTGATGTTGCGCGGGTCGTAGAGGCTCTGGCCCTCCTGCAACAGCCCGGCCTCCGTCAACAACGCCTCCACGTGGTCGTGGCCTTCTTCCGTGAGAAACGCCTGGCGGGCCTTCTCGTCCAGCCAGAAGTCGCCGGGGCCCTCCTCTTCCTCCTGCCGTGTCAGTTGCGGGATCAGCGCATTCACCGACTCGTAGAGCTGGGAGCTTTGCTCCGCCGGCCCTGAGATGATCAGCGGCGTGCGCGCCTCGTCGATGAGGATCGAGTCCACCTCGTCGACAATGGCGAAGCTCAGATCCCGCTGCATGCGGTCCTCGAGCCGGAAGGCCATGTTGTCGCGCAGGTAGTCGAAGCCAAGCTCGTTGTTGGTGGCGTAGACAATGTCACAGGCGTACGCCGCCTGCTTGTCCTCGTGGTTCATGCCCGGCACGACCACGCCGGTGGTCAGCCCGAGAAAGCCGTAGAGCCGCCCCATCCACTCGGCGTCGCGACGTGCCAGGTACTCGTTGACGGTCACCACGTGGACGCTCTGGTCACCCAGGGCATTGAGATAGGCAGCCAGCGTCGCCACCACCGTCTTGCCCTCGCCGGTCTTCATCTCTGCGATCCGTCCGGAGTGCAGCACCATGCCGCCAATGAGCTGCACGTCGAAATGCCGCATGCCGACGGTCCGGCGGGAGGCCTCGCGGACCGTGGCAAAGGCCTCGGGCAGCAGGTCATCCAGGCTCTCGCCGTCGGCGTGGCGCCGCCGGAATTCGTCGGTCCGCGCCCGTAGCGCCTCGTCGCTCAGCTCCGCGACCTGCGGCTCCAGGCCGTTGATCTGCTCAACGGTTTTCCACAGTTTGCGGAGCTGGCGCTCATTGCGCGTACCGAAAACCTTCTTGGCGATTGCACCCAGCATATGGCCCTTCTCGATGGCAGTATCCGTGCCGGCAGCGAGCCCGGCACCCAATCCTTCGACGAAATGCCGTATCATACCTGATTCAGCTGAACACTTCAGGCGGGAGGCACGCACATGGCGGCGAACGACCGCGGGCCGCGCCGGGTGGGAGCGACACTGGCGAGCGGTCACACGACCGTGGCGGGGCTCTACGAGCGCGCGGAGGCACTGCTGGGCTACGAGCAGGTCCTGCTCGCCGAGCTCCCCGCAGGGGCAAGAACCCACGTACGGCTGGCGCGCCTCGACCGGCAGGAACTGGTGCTGGCCACGGACGGGCCGGAGTGGCGGCACCGCTTGCGATACCTGGGAGCGCGCCTGCGCGGCGTTGCGGCGGAGAAGCTGGGCATCGAGCCGGCCCGGGTGACGGTGAAGGTCACCGACCTCCCCCGACGACCCCGCCAGGCGCCGCCGCGGGAACTGTCGGAGCAGGCGGCACGGACGCTCGAGTCGGCATCGCGACACGCACCCAACCCGCGCCTGGCGGCCGCACTCGCCCGCCTGGCCAGTCGCGGCAGTGCCCCGGAGGGCACGGAATAGCCACACCCTTCGGGATGCGGCAGTCCCGTCGCTTGATCCTCCCCCGCGCCGCCCACCTTGTGCGCGTCGGCACCCAGGCTCACCCCCGCGTACCGGCGTGTACGGGACGCGGCGCACTGAAAAGGGTCGGACGACCCTTTTTCAGCATCCTGTTAGGGCTAACCCGGGACCGGTGCCGCCTGAGGCTGGTCGAAGGACACGGGTGCCGACTCGTCGCCTTCGTAGGAGACCAGTTCCCAGGCCGTCTCGTCCGCAAGCAGGGCGCGCAGGAGCAGATTGTTCAGGTGGTGGCCGGACTTGCAGCCGCTGAACGAGCCGATGACGCTGTAGCCCAGCTGGTACAGATCGCCGATGGCATCAAGAATCTTGTGCTTGACGAACTCGTCCCGGTAGCGAAGACCGTCCTCGTTCAGGATGCGGTAGTCATCGACGACAATGGCATTGTCCAGGCTGCCGCCCAGGGCCAGCCGGTTCGCCTGCAGCGTTTCGATGTCTCGCATGAACCCGAACGTCCGGGCACGCGCGATTTCCTTGACGAACGAGGTGGCGGAGAAATCCACACTCGCCTGCTGCATGCCCGAGTCAAAGACCGGGTGATTAAAGGCGATGGTGAAATCCACCTTGAACCCGTCAAAGGGATCGAACCGAACCCACTTGTCGCCATCCTCGATGACCAGCGACTTGCGGATGCGCACGAACTGCTTGGCCGCTTCCTGCTCCTGGATGCCGGCGGACTGGATCAGGAAGACGAACGGCCCGGCACTGCCATCCATGATCGGGACCTCGGCGTTGCTGAGCTCCACCACCACGTTGTCGATCCCGAGCCCGGCGAGTGCCGACAGCAGGTGTTCCACCGTCGCCACCCGCACGCCATCCTTGACCAGGCAGGTGGACAGCAGGGTATCGCCCACATTGTCCGGATGCGCCCGAATCTCGCGCGGCTCGTCCAGATCGGTACGCCGGAAAACGATACCGCTGTTCACGGGGGCCGGCAGCAGCGTGAGATAGACCTTCTCGCCCGTGTGCAGGCCGACTCCGGTTGCCCGGATGACATTTTTCAGTGTGCGCTGACGAACCATGACAGCGTCGACTCCTTGGCGGGCCCGGCACCGGGCCTTGGTTTTGAATACGGCAACCGGCCCTTGGAACCGATCGACCGCTCATTGTACTGCACGTAATGCACGATGCATACTGCAGTGCAGCATTTCCCGCGTCGTCCGGAAGATACTACGGCTTTTCCCCGGCACGCACCTGTGCGCCGGATCACACCGCTGAGCACCCGGTTAGTCCGCCTGGCGGCGCAGGAACGCGGGGATATCCAGGTAATCCATATCCTGGGAGTCTCCCTGGCTCTCGCTGGCCGCTTTCTTGCGCGCTGCCGTGGGCTTTTCCAGCTCGTCGTAGTCCACCTCACCCGAGGCCTTTTTCACCGTGCGCAGCTGGGGCGTCTTTTCTTCCGGCTTACTCTCACCAAGACCCGTGGCGACAACGGTGACCCGCAGCTCGTTTTCCAGCTCGGGATCGATCACCGTGCCCACCACGACGGTGGCGTCCTCGGAGGCGAACTCCCGCACGGCCTGGCCGACCTCGTCGAACTCGCCAATGCCCAGGTCCATGCCGGCCGTGACGTTGACGAGAATGCCGTTGGCCCCGTGCAGCTTGAAATCCTCCAGCAGCGGACTGGCGATGGCCCGCTCCGCGGCTTCCCGGGCGCGACCCTCGCCGTGGGCGGCGCCAGTACCCATGACGGCCATGCCCATCTCCGACATCACGGTGCGCACGTCGGCGAAGTCCACGTTGATCAAACCAGGGCGGGTGATCAACTCCGCAATACCCCGTACCGCACCCAGGAGCACGTCGTTGGCCGCCTTGAAGGCATCCAGCAGGGTGAGGTTGCGGCCGAGCTCGCTCAGGAGCTTCTCGTTGGGAATGGTTATCAGGGAGTCCACCGTCCGGCTGAGCTCCTCGATCCCCTCCTCGGCAACACGCATACGCTTGTTGCCCTCGAAGGGGAACGGCTTGGTGACGACGGCCACCGTGAGAATCCCCATCTCCTTGGCGATATCCGCCACGACGGGAGCCGCACCGGTACCGGTACCACCGCCCATGCCGGCGGTGATGAACACCATATCCGCCCCCTGCAGGGCCTCGGCGATGCGCTCCCGGTCCTCGACCGCCGCATTCCGACCGACATCCGGGTAGGCGCCGGCGCCCAGTCCCTTGGTGATGTTGCTGCCGAGCTGCAGCACCGTCTTCGCCGAAGTGTTTTTCAACGCCTGGGCGTCGGTATTGGCACAGATGAAATCCACGCCCTCGATATCCGCGGCGACCATGTGCTGCACCGCATTGCCGCCACCGCCACCGACACCGATGACCTTGATTTCCGCGTTTTGCCCGTATGAATCCATGAGTTCGAACATGGCACTGCCTCCTTCTCGTTAAACACCGCCGCGGCGCCCGCGACGGGGCCGACCACCTTCAGAAATTGCCCTGAAACCAGCTCTTCATGCGTTCCCAGAGGGCCGTGAAGCCCTCCGCCTTGTCGTACGAAACCGGGATGGGTTCGTTGCGGCTACCGGCGCCGAACTGCAACAGCCCGACACCGGTGGCATACACCGGGTTGCGGACCACGTCCGATAGCCCGGTGACGTTCTGGGGGATGCCGATGCGCACCGGCATGTGAAAGACTTCTTCGGCCAGCTCGATGGCCCCTTCCATCTTGGCGCTGCCGCCCGTGATCACCACGCCGGCGGCGATGAGATCCTCAAAACCGCTGCGCCGCAGTTCCTGGTGCACCAGGGTCATGAGCTCCTCGTAGCGGGGCTCGACCACTTCCGCGAGGGTCTGGCGGGACAACCGCCTTGCCGGCCGATCACCCACCGACGGCACCTCGATGGTCTCGTCGGCACCGGCCAGCTGGGACAGCGCGCAGGCGTACTTCACCTTGATCTCCTCGGCGTGCTGCGTGGGCGTACGCAGGGCAACGGCGATGTCATTGGTGACCTGGTCGCCGGCAATGGGAATCACCGCCGTGTGGCGGATGGCGCCGTCGGTGAAGATGGCGATATCCGTGGTGCCGCCGCCGATATCCACCAGACACACGCCCAGCTCCTTCTCGTCATCGGTGAGCACGGCATGACTGGAGGCGAGCTGCTCCAGGATGACGTCGTCGACCTCCAGGCCGCACCGGCGGATGCACTTGACGATGTTCTGGGCCGCGCTCACGGCACCGGTGACCATGTGCACCTTGGCTTCCAGGCGCACGCCGGACATGCCAATGGGCTCGCGAATTCCCTCCTGGCTGTCGATGATGAATTCCTGCGGCAGGATGTGGAGGATCTTCTGGTCCGCCGGAATCGCCACGGCGCGCGCGGCGTCGATCACCCGGTCGATATCCGCCTGACCCACCTCCTTGTCGCGGATGGCCACGATGCCGTGGGAGTTCAGGCTGCGCACGTGGCTTCCGGCGATACCGACATACACCGAGTGGATCTCGCAGCCGGCCATGAGCTCGGCCTCCTCCACGGCCCGCTGGATGGACTGCACCGTGGACTCGATGTTGACCACGACGCCCTTCTTCAGCCCCCGTGACGGGTGCGACCCGATGCCGCTGATCTGGACCTCGCCGCTGGCGCCGACCTCGCCGACAATGGCCACCACCTTGGACGTGCCGATGTCCAGGCCAACGATCAGGCTCTGGTCTGTCTTCTTGGTCATGCTCCCTTCCCCTTGTCAGTTGGGCGCTTGGTCGCCGTCGTCCCGCCAGCGGGCGCTGAAACCGTTGGGGTAACGCAGATCCGCCCGGGCCAGCTCGGCATCGCGGCGCTCACGTGCCACCGGGTAGCCGCGCACAAACCGCTGCAGGCGTGCCTCCAGATTGTCCCGGCCCAGTCGCAGCTCGGCGCCGCCGTCGAGTTCGGCGCTCCACGAACCGCGCGCGTCCATCGCCACCCCCTGGACCTGAAAGCCGACTGCCTCCAGGGCCGTGGCCAACTCCTGGTACCGCGTTCGCACGTCGTCGTGGCGCCCCTCCGGTCCCGCCAGTTCCGGCAGTCCCTCGGGCCACGTCTGCGCATCCGGCGCGAACACCTCGCCGCTGGCACCGATCAGGGCCTCCTCATTCCAGACCGCGACCGCCTGCTGCTCGCGGATGCCCACGCGCAGCTCCCCCGGCCAGACCCGGCGCACGGCGGCGGCCTCGACCCAGGGGAGGCCCTCGAGCGCGGCGCGGATCGCGCCCAGGTCCAGCCCCCAGAACCCGGCATCCAGGTGGCCGTCCAGGGCGCGGCGCAGATCCGCCTGTTGCACGCGTTCGAGCCGGTTGTCGAAGTGCACCGACTCCAGCGGGAACGCCGCCGGCGACAGCACCCAGGCCACGCCCCAGGCCGTACCGCCGGCACCGCCGGCGACGCCGAGCACGATGCCCGTGATCCGCAGTGCCCTGCGCGTACGCGCCCAGCGCTCCCGGCGAGCCGCCGGGTCGGGGCGGCGCGGCTGGGCGCGACGTGCGCCCTGCTTGTCCGTGCGCTGCGTCACGAGCCGCCCTCCACGCTGGTCAGAAGGATGCGCCAGACCAGTTCACCGAAATCGATGCCGTCAGCCGCCGCCGCCATGGGCACCAGCGAGTGGTCCGTCATGCCGGGGATGGTGTTGACCTCCAGCAGCCAGAAGCCGCCGTCGGCATCCCGCATGACGTCCACCCGTCCCCAGCCGCGGCCGTCCAGGGTCCGGAAGGCGTCGCGCGCCAGTTGCTCCAGCGCGGCCAGGTCGGCCTCCGGCAGCCCACACGGGCAGTGGTAACGCGTGTCATCCGCTTCGTATTTGGCCGCGAAGTCGTAGAAGGTCCGCGGCGTCTCCAGCCGGATCGCCGGCAGTGTCTGCTCCCCGAGCAGAGACACGGTGTACTCCTCGCCGTCGATCCAGCGCTCGGCCAGGCAGTCACCGTCGTAGCGCGCCGCCTCGACGCGGGCAGCCGCCAGCTCATCGGCACTGCTGACGCGCGCCATGCCGATGCTGGAGCCCTCGTGGGCGGGCTTCACGATCAGCGGCAGGCCAAGACGCTCGATCACCGCCGCATCCGTCACCGCCGCCGTCAGCGGCATGTAATCCGGAGTCGACAGCCCGGCGCCGCGCCAGACCTGCTTGCTGCGCAGCTTGTCCATGGCCAGGGCCGAGCCCAGCACGCCGCTGCCGGTGTAGGGCAGTCCCAGCAGCTCCAGGCCAGCCTGGATGACGCCGTCCTCGCCGCCCCGCCCGTGCAGGGCGATGAAGGCACGATCGTAGCCGCCGTTCTCGAGGACCTGGATCACGTCCCGACCGGCATCTACGGCGTGGGCATCGACACCCCGGTTCTGCAGCGCGGTCAACACCTCGCCGCCGCTGCGCAGCGAGATGGTGCGCTCCGCGGACCAGCCGCCCATGAGCACGGCCACCCGTCCCATATCCGCGGGCTGCAAGACTGCCTTGTGGTCACCCATGGTCTGCCTCCCCGGTCTCACCGACGATCCGGACCTCGGGCTCCAGGGTCACGCCGGCATGCGCCCGCACCCCGTCCTGCACCCCAAGGAGCACCTCCTCGATGTCCGCGGCCGTAGCGCCGCCGTCATTGAGAATGAAGTTGGCGTGCTTGGTGGAGACCACGGCGCCGCCGCGGCGCCAACCCTTGAAGCCCGCGGCCTCGATCAAGCGGGCCGCGTGATCGCCGTCCGGATTGCGGAACACCGAGCCGCAGCTCGGTTTGCCCATGGGCTGGCTGGCCGCGCGCTGGCCCAGCAGTTCGCGAATGCGCGCGGTGGCGCGTTCGCTGTCGCCAGCCGTTAACGTCAGGCGGCAGCCGGTGAACCACTCGTCCGCCGGCGGCGTGACATGGCGGTAGGCGATGGCGTAGTCACTCGGCGGCCGCTCCCGGATCA
>JAWOFB010000109.1:0-6173 GCA_046482445.1 Ectothiorhodospiraceae bacterium
TCGAACTTCTTCATCTCCAGCTTGCCGGGCGTGTTGCGCTTGTTCTTGTCGGTGGTATAGAAGTGGCCGGAACCGGCCACTTCTATACCACCGACAAGAACAAGCGCAACACGCCCGGCAAGCTGGAGATGAAGAAGTTCGATCCAGTGGTGCGCCGGCACGTGACGTACCGCGAGGCGAAGATCAAGTAATCGCCGCGGCGGCTGCTTCCGGTTGCGGGCCCGCGCTTGGACGCGGGCCCGTTTCATTGGGGCCACGCGGCGGTCGCCTTCTTGGTCGCGTCCGGTCGTGCTATCGTGACTTGAGAGCAGGATGTTGACGACGGGGTGTCCGGCCCTTGGTTCGCCAGCCTGTTCGAGCAGCGGCGAGCAGCGTGGCAATCGCGGGTTGTCGGCGCCCTCGCCAGGGGCGGCTACGGGCTGTAATGGCCCTCAAGCAGGTGGGATGGGTGGATGAACGCGGTCTACGTCGCGCGCCAGCCGATCTTCACCCGGGACTTGCACCTGTTCGGCTACGAGTTGCTGTTCCGCCCGACGGCGCAGGCGCAGTGTTCCAGCGTCACTGACGACGATCAGGCCACGCAGCAGGTCATTACCACGGCGTTCACCATGATCGGGCTGGAGCGGCTGGTGGGCTACGCCCCGGCGCTGATCAACGTCGGCGAAGCCTTCCTCCTGCGCGAAGCCGAGCAGCGCAGCCTGCCCAGCAGCCGGATCATCCTGGAAGTCCTGGAGTCAGTGACGGCGACACCCGAGGTTCTTGGTGCCCTGGAGACGCTGCGCGGCGCTGGCTATCGGATCTGTCTGGATGACTTCGAGCCCGGTCCGGACAACCGCGCCCTCCTCGAGCATGCCGATATCGTCAAGCTCGAGACCGAAGGTCGCTCGGCGTCGCAAATCGCGGCGCAGGTGGACCAGGTCAAACGCCCCGGTATCCGGTTGCTCGCCGAGAAACTGGAGGATCGTCAGCAGTTCCGGGATTGCCTGGATATCGGGTTTCACTACTTCCAGGGCTATTTTCTGAGCCGACCGCGAACCGTGCGGGGAGCCGCTGTGCCGGCGGGGCGACTGGCGACCCTGCGCCTGCTGGCCACGATCCAGCGCCCGGATCTCGAAGTGGCCGAGCTCGAGCGCATTATCACCACGGATGTGGGCCTGAGCTATCGGCTGCTGCGCTACATGAATTCAGCGTACTACCAGCTCCAGCGGCCCCTGGAGTCGGTGCGCCAGGCGATTCTCTACCTGGGGCTACGCGAGCTTCGCCGCTGGGCGTCGCTCATGGCCATTAGCACGGTGGACAACAAGCCCCCGGAGCTCATCCGGCTGCTGACCGTCCGGGCGCGGATGTGTGAACTCATCGGCGCGCGGCTGCAGACCGGCAGTGGCGATGCCTTCTTTACCGTGGGCTTGTTCTCGGGGCTGGATGCGGTGCTGGATGCCCCCCTGGACGAGGCGCTCGCGGAACTGCCGCTGAGTGACGAGGTCCATCGGGCGGTATTGCACCGCAGTGGCCGCCTGGGCGAGGCGCTGGAATGCGTGCTGCACTACGAGGCCGGGGATTGGGACTGGCTTGAAGACAGCGGCTACGCTTCCGGGGTCGTTATTCAGTGCTATCTGGACGCCATCGACTGGGCGCGGCAGTTACTGGACGAAACCGCTAAGGGAATGGGCAGCGAATGACAGCGAACGGCGCGCGCTTGTTGCATGCCACCGGGCTGGAGCGTCGCTTTGCCGGCCGCACGGCCGTCACCGGGGTTGACCTGACCCTGGCCCGGGGCGAGGTGCTCGGGCTGCTCGGCCGCAACGGCGCCGGCAAAACCACCACACTGCGGATGCTGTGCGGTGTCCTGGCGCCGACGGCGGGCGCGATCGCCATTGCGGGTCACGACCTGCTGGAGGCCCCGCTGGCCGCGCGTCGCAGTCTCGGCTATCTGCCGGATAGCCCACCGCTGCAGCCCGACGCCCGGGTCACCGATTTTCTGCACTGGGCGGCCGTGCTGCGGGGGGTGCCGCGCCCGAGCCGAGCGCGCGCGGTGGCTCGTGCCATTGACCGTTGCGATCTCGGCGGCGTGCGCGGGCGTCTGCTGCGCAACCTTTCCCGGGGCTATCAGCAGCGCGTGGGCATCGCCCAGGCCCTGGTCCACGAGCCCGCGCTGCTGGTGCTCGACGAACCGACCACCGGTCTGGATCCGCGCCAGATCCATGCCATGCGCGGTCTCATCCAGGCGCTCAGCGCCGATCACGGCATTATCCTCTCCAGCCACGCCCTGGCCGATATCGAGGCCGTCTGCCAGCGGGTGAGCATCCTCGAGCGCGGCCGCATCGTGCAGTCGCTCGCCGGTCCGTTTGGGGCCGGGGACGCCTGTCGCTATCGCGTGCGGTGCACGGCGCCGCCGACGCCGGAGGCGGTGGCCGAACTCGCCGGCGTCAACGCTGCCTGCGTCGCGGCCGACGGCAGCCTCGATATCACGCTGGTCGCGCCGGAAGCGGTGGATACCCTGACGGCGGCGGCCTCGGCCGGTGGCTGGGGATTGCGCGAACTGCGCCCGGCCGGGGCGAGTCTGGAGGCGCTGTTTCTGGAACTCACCCGGGACAACGCGGAGGAGTCGGCATGATGGTGTTGCGCCTGGCCGGGCGGGAACTACGCCTGTTGTTCGCCAGTCCGCTGCCCTGGGTGTTGCTGGCCATTGGTCAGGGTGTCGGGGGCTGGTGGTTCCTGACCCTGGTGGAGCGGTACCAGGCCGACTACCAGCCGGTGCTCGCGGAGACGGAGACCCCGCTGGGCGTCACGGACCTGGTGCTGCTACCGTTTTTCGGTAGCTACGTACTGCTGGCGGTGCTTTTGCTGGCGGCGGCGCTACTGGCCATGCGCCTGCTCGCCGAGGAGTGGCGCGGCAGCGGCTGGCAGCTTTTGTATTCGGCGCCGTTGCGCATCACCGATCTGGTCCTGGGCAAGTATTTCGCCGGCCTGGCGTTTCTTGCGGTCATGGTGCTGTCCTGGCTGCTCATGCCGCTTGCACTGGGCTTTGGCAGCGCCGTGGACCTGGGGCGCCTGGCCGCGGCAGGCATGGCGCTGCTCCTGGTCGCCGCCACCATGGCGGGGGCCGCGTTGTTTGCCTCCAGCCTGGTAGCGCAGCCTGCCGTTGCAGTGGCCCTCACGGCGGCGATCCTGCTCGCTCTCCTGGGACTGGAGACCGCCATCGGGGGCGACGATGCCGTCACCGCCTACCTGGCCCTGCTGCCCCATTACGAGGCACTGGTGCGGGGGCCGGTGGTGTCCGTGGACGTGGTGTATTTCCTGCTCCTGGTGGCCGGTTTTCTCGCGTTCGCGATCAAGCGGTTGGATGCGGTGCGCTGGCATGGTGGCTGACCCCATTCGTATCCTCGTGCTGCCGGGAGGCGACAGGTGATTGATCGACGCAAGCGGCTCCTGTTGCGGGCCAACAGCGTCCTGACCGGGCTGGCCGTGCTCGCCGTTCTGGCGCTGGCGGCCTGGCTGAGCGCCCGGTATCCGCTGGCGGCTGACTGGTCCACCAGCGGCCGGGGCGAGTTGCACGAGGCCAGCCGCGACGTCCTGGAGCGTCTCGACGGTGGTGTCGAGCTCACCGCCTTCGTACGCCCGGACAGCCCGCTGGCCCAGCACGCACGCAGACTGGCCCAGCGGTATCAGCGCCATGCGCCGCGGCTGCGCTACCGGGCGGTCAACCCGGGTGCCCGGTCCGATCTGGTGGAGCGTTTCGGCATCGACCGCCAGGGGCAGCTGGTGGTGTCCTACCAGGGGCGGCACGAGCGCGTGGCCGTACCCAGCGAGTCGCGCGTGACCGAGGCGCTGGCAGAGCTGCTCGCCGCCGGGGACGGTCGCGTCGCCTTCGCCATGGGATTTGGCGAGCGGGACCTCCAGGGCGAAGCCAACGCCGACCTGGGCCGGTTCGGCGATCACCTGAAGGAGCAGGGTTACAGCCTCAAGCGCGTGGATGACCTGGCCGCGGGGGTGCCCTCGGACAGCGATCTGCTGGTGATCGCCGACCCGCGACTGGAGTGGCCCCGCGGCCAGCAAGAGGCGGTCACGGAGTGGCTGGATCAGGGTGGCAATCTGCTCTGGCTGGCGGATAGCGGCGATGGCGACCGGATGGGGTTTCTCGCCGATACCCTGGGTGTACGTCTGCCGCAGGGTCGGGTTGTCGAGCCCCGGGCGGAGGCCATGCTCGGTGTCGATGACTCCCGCCTGCTGGCGCTGGCGGAGTACCCGGAGCATGCCGCTCTGGAGGGGCTGGGCGCGGTCTCGCTGCTGTCCGGCGTGCGCGTGGTGGAACCCGGCGATCATCCCGGTGAATGGGCGTCCCAGGTACTGCTGCGCAGCGCCGAGCGTCACTGGCGGGACCGCAGTGCCGACAGTGATGATCCCGCGTTCAGTGGCGATGACGGCGACGAACGGGGCCCCATGCCACTGGGGGTGACCCTGTCGCGGGCGACGGACGCCGGCGGCGAGCAGCGCGTGGCCGTGGTGGGCGACGCCGATTTCCTCGCCAACGCCTATCTGGGCAACGGGGCCAACCAGGATCTCGGCACACGCGTGGTGGACTGGCTCACGCGCGGAGCCCGGGTCTCGGTGCCGGAGATCGTTCCGCCGGACCAGCACCTGGAGCTGGATCGTGCCGGGGTCGTTATCCTCGGGGGCGTGTTCCTGGTCGGCCTGCCCGCGTTGTTCCTGGCGGGCTCGCTGTGGACGTGGTGGCGGCGTCGGCGCGGATGAATCGACGGCTTTGCATCAATCTGACCATTGTTCTGCTGGCACTCGGTCTGGCGGCGGTGGCCTGGCTGGACCCCCACGAAGGCCCGGAGCGTCTCACCGGTCTGGCGCCGGCTGAGGTGGACGTGCTCCAGGTCCAGCGCGCGGAGCGCGAGCCGCTGCGACTGGAGCGGCGCGGCGATGGCTGGTGGCTCACGGAACCGGTCTCCACGCGCGCGAGTGACGACCACGTGGCCAAGATCCTGGATCTGGTCCGCGCCCGGAGCCGGGCCCGCTACACGCTCGATCAGGTGGACGCGGCGGAACTGGACCTGACGCCGGCGCGGGTCCAGGTGGCTTTTAACGGCACGGGTGTCGCCCTGGGAGCCACCGACGCCATGGATCGCCTGCGCTACGCCCTGGTGGACGAGACGGTCCACCTGGTGGACGAGCGCGTCATGCCCCTTTTGACCGGCTCATGGTGGAATCTCGCGGACCGGCGCCTGCTCGGCCCGGATAGCGAACCCGTGGCCCTGGCCACCCCGGAACTCGAAGTGCGTCGTGAGGCCGATGGCTGGCGCGTCGTCCGCGGCGACGTAACCCAGGACGAGGCCGACGCCATCATGACCGCCTGGCAGGAGGCGGAGGCGCTGGTGGTGCGGCCGGTTTCGGCACCGCCGGACGCTGCTGATACGGCCACCGTGACCCTGGCGGACGGCAGTGAACGCACCTTCGCCCGGGATTCCGAGCGCGGCGAGATGCGCCTGGTGGACCGGGACAGCGATCTGGCCTACGTGGTCGATGCGGGCTTGCGCACCTACCTGCTCACCGGTCGACGGGACGACTGATGCCGGAACTCCCGGAGGTCGAGACCACCCGCCGCGGCATCGCGCCCTGGGTCACCGGTGCCGCGATTCGTGGCGTCGTCGTGCGCGACGGGCGGCTGCGGTGGCCGGTGCCAGAGGACCTGGATGCGCGCCTGAGCGGGCGCACCGTGACCGCCGTGGATCGGCGCGCCAAGTACCTGCTGCTGCGCGTTGACGGTGACACGCTGCTCATCCACCTGGGCATGTCCGGGAGCCTGTCCATTGTCGCCCCCGAGACACCGCCGGGGCCTCACGCCCACGTGGACATCGCCCACGATGGCGGGCGGGTCCTGCGTTATACCGACCCGCGCCGTTTCGGCAGCATGCACCTGGCTGCCGGCGACGGCAGCAGCCATCCCCTGCTCCGCGCGCTGGGCCCGGAGCCCCTGGGGGACGCCTTCACGGGCGACTGGCTGTACCAGCGTTCCCGCGGCCGCCGCCAGGCGGTGAAGGCGTTTGTCATGGATGCCGCCACCGTGGTGGGGGTGGGCAATATCTACGCCGCCGAGGCCCTGTATCAGGCGGGTATCCACCCGGGCCGTGCGGCCGGACGTGTGGGACGCGCCCGCTACCGCACCC
>JAWOFB010000194.1:0-2910 GCA_046482445.1 Ectothiorhodospiraceae bacterium
TGACCAGGACCGCATGCAGCAGCGTGGTAATCGCGACACCACAGAAGCCGTGACCGGTTCTGTGGGCTTCTCCGATGCCAATACCCTCGGCAATCTTAGTGGTCTCAGCGCCCGGGGCTTCGACGAAGTCCAGATACTGTACGACGGCATGCGGCTCGGTACGCCGGGCATGACGTCTCGACCCCAGGGCACGTGGATCTATGAGCGTGTGGAAACCCTGAGCGGTCCCGGCGCGATCCTCCACGGCGGTGGCAACATCGTGGGCGCGGTCAACTTTGTGCCGCGGCGCCCCGACCCGCAGGAGACCACCACCGATGTCCTGCTTTCAGCGGGCTCGTTTGACAGCGCCCGCGTCGCGGCTGGCCACGGGGGACCCACAGCCATCGATGGCTTGAGCTTCCGCGTTGATGGCGAGCGGCAGACGAGCGATGGCTACGTTGATAATGCCGAGCTCACCCGAGACGCCGTTAGCGGCAGTCTGCGCTATGACGCCACCGACCGCCTCAGCCTCAGCGCCAATCTGGTCTACCTGGATGACGAATTGCCCCCCTATGCGGGGGTGCCCATCGATCCAGAGCAGGGCGAGCCGCCGAGTCGCTTGCGGCGCCGCAACCCGAACGCACGGGACGCCCTCGTTGAGGGCGATGAGGTGCGCTTCACCTTCGATAGCGACTACCGGGCCACGCCGGAGGTGCGCTTGCGCAACCGGTTTCAGTACTACGAGGGGTATAGAGAGTGGGCGAACTTCGAAAGCTTTCTGCTCGAAGACAATACGGTCCAACAGAAAGATGTCTTCTCCCTGGATCACGATCAGACCTTTATCACTAATCGCAGCGACGCCCTCATTGACCAGCGCTTGTTCGGCTGGGGCGCACGGACCGTTCTTGGTTTGCAGTGGACGCAGAACGATTTCGAGACCGGGCGGGACTATCAATCACAAAACGGCAGCGTCGATGTGGGTGAGCTGGATAACCCGTCAGCCGTAGGTAGCGTCGCGGATTTCGAAATCAACCGCGCTGGCGGGCTCCGCAGCAGCCAGCGGCGCAATATTGCGTTTTTCGCCGAGAATCAGCTGGAACTTGGCGGCGGATTCACCCTGCTGAGTGGGGTGCGCGGCGAGCGGATCTGGATTGAGCTCGATAATGTGGGTGGCAGTGGTGATGAAACCTTCACGACCGCAGAGGGCCGGCTGGGTTTTGTCTGGCAAGCCACACCTCGGGTTTCCACGTTTGGCCAGGTCAGTACCGGCTCCAAGTTCGACGCAACGACCGAGCTGCTGACCGTGGAGAATCTGGATGACGATCTTCAGCAGTCAACCGGACTGGAGGCCGGCCTACGGGGGCGCGCCCAGGACGGTACCTGGCAGTGGCAGGTGACCTGGTTCGAGATTGAGAAGCGCAATCGGAGTGTCTCCGCGCCAGGTGATCCGGACAGCACGCGCCAGGTCGGTCGGCAGACGGCAGAGGGCATCGAGTTGAGCGGTTACGTGGAGCCCTTCAACCGCCTCGCGCTCGAAGCGAACGCGAGTGTCCTCAGCGCGCAATTCCGTGACGATGCCGAGTTCGGCGGGAATACGCCAGCGAGCGTGCCGCGGCAGGTCGGCAACCTTTGGGCTGCCTGGACGGTAACTGACCGGGCGCTCGCACGGGCGCACGTGCGCCATGTCGGCGCCCGGGAGGCCACGAATGCCAACGACTTCCAGATGCCGTCGTATACCTTGTTGAACCTGTCGGGCAGTTACGATTTCGATCAAGACTGGACCGTGACCGCCCGCGCCCGGAATGTCACCGATGAAGTCTACTACCCGGAGTCCTACGGGTTTGCCGAACGGCCGAACTTCATGGTCGGGGATGGCCGTTCATTTGAGATCGAGCTCTCAGCCTCCTTCTGAGCGGTATGCGGATCAAGCGCCAGCTCCACTTGTGGCACCGGTATCTCGGGATCGCCCTGTGTCTGTTGATTGCCCTGTGGTTCGCGTCCGGGGTGGTTATGATGTATGTGCCGTACCCGTCGCTGGACGATCAGCGCCGGCTGGCTGGGTTGCCCGAGCTCGAGTCGGCGGCCTATCTGCCGCCGGACCGGATACTGGCCGATTATCCGGAGGCCGAGGGGCTCCGGTTGAACGCCGCGAGCGGCAAGCCGGCGTATGTGGTGGCTACGCCGGAGGGCCAACAGTTGCTGGATGCAATCACCGGCGAGCCGCGCAGGCCCGGTCGCGCTGCCGCCAGGGAGACCGCCCGGCGCCACAGTGGCAGTGATGTGGCGCGCGCGTCCGTTCGCCGTGTCGATCAATGGACGGTGACCGGCAACTTCGACCCGCACCGCCCGCTCAGGCAGATGCGCGTGGACGATGGCGCGGGGACGTGGGTCTACGTGTCCAGCGCCACCGGTGAGGTGGTCCAGGAAGTCACGCGCTGGCAGCGCGGCTGGAACTGGGTCGGTGCGGTCGTCCACTGGATCTATCCCTGGCAACTCCGCCAGTATCCCGAGCTCTGGCGCAACCTGGTGATCGTGCTCTGCGTGCCGGCCCTGGCCCTTGTCGTAACGGGAATCGCGGTTGGGATCCAGCGTCTGCGACCCCGCCGACGCTACAAGGGCAACCGGGTGACCCCGTATCAAGGCTGGCAACGCTGGCATCACCTGCTGGGCGTGGGGTGCGCGGTGTTCCTGGTGACCTTCCTGGTGAGCGGCCTCTTGTCTCTGAATCCGGCCGGCGTATTCGATCCGGAAGCCGCGGCTACCGAGGCAAGGCGCAGCTGGGGCAGCGGGCCGTTGGTTCCCGGGGATCCGGTCGGGCCTGCGGAACGAATCAACACGCATGACGATGTCCGCGAACTCGTCTGGCAAAGGCGTGCGGGCCGATCGCTGGTGTTGATCCGTACGCCGGACGGAACCGAGACCCGGTCGGCC
>JAWOFB010000216.1:0-6100 GCA_046482445.1 Ectothiorhodospiraceae bacterium
CCCCTGCCCGGTTGTGGCCATCGGCGGGATTACGGCCGCCAACGCGGAACCTCTGGTGGCACTGGGTGTCGACGCAGTGGCGGTCATCAGCGGGGTATTCGCCGCTGCGGACCCGGAAGCCGCAGCCGCGCGCATTGCCGCGCTTTTCCGGTCGGACTGATACACTCCCGCGCGTTCGTTGTCCCGAGGAGCGAGAATCCATGAAGCATTCTGAAGCCCTGTTCGAGGCGGCCAGCCAGCATATCCCCGGCGGCGTGAACTCGCCGGTACGGGCCTTCCGCGGCGTGGGCGGAACACCGATTTTCATGCGGCGAGCCCAGGGGCCGTATATCTTTGACGAGGACTACCGGCGCTACATCGACTATATCGGCTCCTGGGGCGCGATGATCTGCGGTCATGCCCACCCGGAAGTGGTCGAGGCGGTCCAGCAGGCCGCCGCCCAGGGTCTGAGCTTCGGGACCCCCACCGAGGCCGAAACCCGCATGGCCCGCCAGATCAAGACCCATGTGCCGTCCATGGAGATGCTGCGGCTCGTGAGTTCGGGGACCGAGGCGACCATGAGCGCGCTGCGTCTGGCTCGGGGCTACACCGGCCGCAACCGGGTCATCAAGTTCCAGGGGAACTACCACGGTCACGTTGACCCGCTGCTGGTCAAGGCCGGTTCCGGGGCCCTGACCCTGGGTAATCCCACTTCGCCCGGCGTGCCGGAAGCCGTCGTCGCGGACACCATCACCCTGACGTACAACGACGTCGACGCCGTGCGCGAGGCCTTCAGCCAATACGGCGACGAGATCGCGGCGGTGATGGTCGAGCCCGTGGCCGGCAACATGAACATGGTGCCCGCTGATCAGGCTTTCCTGGACACGCTGCGGGAGCTTTGCACGCGTCACGGCAGCGTGCTCGTCTTCGACGAAGTGATGTCCGGCTTCCGCGTGGACCTGGGCGGCGCCCAGGCGCGCTACGGCGTAACCCCGGATCTCACCTGTCTGGGTAAGGTCATCGGTGGCGGCATGCCGGTGGGCGCCTTCGGCGGGCGTCGGGAGATCATGGAGCAGCTCGCTCCGCTGGGCGCGGTCTACCAGGCCGGGACCCTGGCCGGGAATCCGGTGACCATGGCGGCCGGCCTCAAGACCCTGGAGGTCCTGTCACGCCCGGGTGTGTTCCAGGCCCTGGAGGAGAATACCCGCAGCCTGGCCGAGGGCCTGCGCGAGCGTGCCCGCCGCGCGGGTGTCCCGCTTCAGGTCAACCAGATGGGGGGCATGCTGGGGCTGTTCTTCACCGAAGACGGCCCGGTGCGGACCTACCAGCAGGTCGTCGACAGCGATACCCAGCGCTACGGCCGGTTCTTCCACGGCATGCTGGCGGAGGAAGTGTACTTCGCACCGGCCGCTTTCGAGGCGAGCTTCATCTCCATCACCCATGACGCGTCCGTGGTGGAGCAGACCCTGGACAGTGCCGAGAAGGTCATGCGCGAGATCGCCTGAGGCCGGACACGATTCCTGGAAAGCTCAGGAGCCGGATGCGGGGCCCCAGGGCTGCAGCAGGTCCTGGGGGATGCCCAGGTGATCGAGGATGCGGGCGACGACGAAGTCGACCAGGTCCTGGACGCTCTGGGGGTCGTGATAAAAGCCCGGGCTTGGCGGCATGATCACCGCCCCGGCCCGGCTGAGCCGAAGCATGTTCTCCAGGTGCAGTGTGGACAACGGCATCTCGCGTGGCACCAGGAGGAGCTGGCCGCGTTCCTTGAGAACAACGTCCGCCGCTCGTTCAATCAAGTTGTCACTGGTGCCGGCGGCCAGCCCGGCGAGCGTCCCGGTGGTGCAGGGACACACCACCATGCGTCGCGGCGCACCGGAGCCGGATGCACATGCGGCCGTCCATTCGCTTTGACCGAGCACCCGGAGTTGCCCGGAACCGGCGGGGAAGCGCTCGGCCAGCATCCGCTCCGCGTCGCGGTTGCGCCCCGGGAGCCGGAGTGTCGTCTCCGTGCCAATCACGACGCGGGCGGCGTCCGAGATGAGCAAGTGGACCGGGTGTCCGCCGCTCAGCAGGCACTCCAGCAGGCGTAAGCCGTACTGCGCCCCGGACGCCCCGGTGAGGGCCAGCGTAATGCCGTCATCCCGCGCATTCATGATGCGGGCTCCACCGGCGCCTGGTGATGGGCGGCCAGGGCGTCCAGCAGGCGCTTGTGAATGCCGCCAAAGTCGCCGTTGCTCATGACCACAATGGTATCCCCGGGCCGGGCCGTGTCCACCACCCGTGCAATGATGGCCTCGATACTGTCCGACCAGGCGCCGCGCTCGCCCAGGGCGTCGCTGATCTCGGCCACGGGCCAGTCCAGCCCGGGTGGCTGGTAGATGTAGGCGCGCGCGGCGGCGGCCAGCGCCCCGGGCAGGGCCTGGCGCTGGGTTCCAAGACGCATGGTGTTCGAGCGCGGCTCCAGAACCGCCAGGAGACGCCCCTGGGGCGCGAGTGCGTCCAGGGTGGCGCGAATGGCGGTGGGGTGGTGCGCGAAATCATCGACGACGGCGATCCCGCTAACGCGGCCTCGGACCTCCTGGCGCCGGCGCATGCCACGAAAGCCCGCGAGGCCTTGCAGTCCCTGTTGCAGCGGAACACCGGCGTGGCGCGCGGCGAGAAGCGCCGCGAGGGCGTTGTGGGCGTTGTGCGCCCCCGGAAGGCCCGTTGCCAGCCGGCCATGGCGCCGTTGGCCGTGGGCCGCCGTGTAACCGTCGGCATCGGCTTCCACATGCCATCCCTCACCGTCATCCATGGCCTGAACTTCGCTCCAGCAGCCCATTGCCAGCGTGGCAGCAACCACCGGTTCTGAAGCAGGCGCGATGATCCGTCCGCTCCCCGGGACCGTGCGGACCATGTGATGGAACTGGCGCTGGATGGCGGCCAGATCCGGAAAAATGTCCGCGTGATCGTATTCGAGGTTGTTGATGATCAGGGTGTCGGGGCGGAAGTGCACGAACTTCGAGCGTTTGTCGAAGAAGGCGCTGTCGTACTCGTCGGCCTCGACCACAAAGAACGGGCTCGTGCCCAGCCGGGCCGAGACGCTGAAGTTGCCCGGCACACCGCCGATGAGAAACCCGGGCGCCAGGCCCGCGTCCTCGAGCAGCCAGGCCAGCATGCCGGCCGTGGTGGTCTTGCCGTGGGTGCCGCTGACAGCAAGCACCCAGCGGTGCGGCAGGAGTTCGTCGGCCAGCCACTGTGGCCCCGAGGTGTAGGGGATGCGACGCTCCAGGACGGCCTCGACCAGCGGGTGTCCCCGGGACAGCGCGTTGCCGATGATGACCCGGTCCGGGCGCGGCGTGAGCTGCTCCGGGTCGTCGTCCGCGCCCACCGGGATGCCCTGTTCGGCCAGCAACTCGCTCATGGGCGGGTAGACCCCCCGGTCCGAGCCGGTGACCCGATACCCTGCCTCGCGCGCGAGCAGCGCCAGGCTGCCCATGAACGTGCCGCCGATTCCCAGGATGTGGACGTGCATGGTCGGTTGTCCTGTTGCAGTCGGGCCGGGCGGGGCCAGGTGGTGTCCACGGCGCTGGCCGGTCACCGGCATGGTTCAGTCCCGTGGCGCCGCGCATCCACAGGATACCCGGTGCGCGGCAGCCGCGACTGGTTCTGAGGCTACCCGGCCGGGGCAGCGTACCGGAGGCGCGTGGCATTGGGTAGACGGACCGCAGGGCGGCGACGCGTACGATGGGGCGAGCACGGCATTTCGGCTGACGCGCTGTTTGAGCTAGACTTGCGGCGTTTCAGCGGGGTGGTTGTCGCGATCACCCTGTCGTCGTGGCGGCGGCGGGGTGTGCCGGGTCATTCACCCCGGATCACGGCACGTTCGCGGCCGTCGCGCGGTGTTGCAGTCAATCAGCGAGGGGATTCATGGCTCCACGGAATGCGTTCTACGCTCAGTCGGGCGGGGTTACAGCCGTTCTCAATGCGACCGCTTGCGGTTTGATCGAGTCGGCGCGCCAGCACCCCGATCAGATCGGGCACCTGTACGCCGGACGCAACGGGATTATTGGCGCGCTGCGCGAGGATCTCATCGATACTGGCCAGGAGTCGGCCGAAGCCATCTCGGCCCTGCGGTACACGCCCGCGGCGGCGTTTGGGTCCTGTCGCTACAAGCTCAAGGGCCTCGATGAGAACCGCGCCGAGTACGAACGGTTGATCGAAGTGTTTGCCGCGCACGACATTGGCTACTTTTTCTACAACGGCGGCGGGGATTCCCAGGACACGGCGCAGAAGGTCGCCATGCTCGGCGAGCGCATGGGCTATCCCATTACCTGTATCGGGATTCCCAAGACCGTGGACAACGACCTGGCGGTAACCGACTGCTGTCCCGGGTTTGGCTCCAACGCCAAATACATCGCCGTGTCGACCCGCGAGGCCGGCATGGATGTCCGCTCCATGGCGGAGTCGTCCACCAAGCTGTTCGTGCTTGAGGTCATGGGGCGGCACACGGGATGGATTGCCGCGGCCTCCGGCCTGGCCGCCGAGCACGACGGCGACCCGCCGCACGTGATCCTGTTCCCGGAAGTGCGGTTCGACCCGGAGGCGTTCTACGCCCGTGTCGACGATACGGTCCAACGCTACGGCTATTGTGTCATCGTGGTCTCCGAGGGGCTGCAGGATGCCGACGGCAAGTACCTGGCTGACGGGGGCAGCAAGGACGCCTTCGGCCACACCCAGCTCGGCGGAGTGGGGCCGGTGATCGCGCGGCTGTGCAGCCAGCGCCTGGGCTACAAGCACCACTGCGCCGTGGCCGACTACCTGCAGCGGTCGGCGCGCCACCTGGCGTCCAAGACTGATGTGGACCAGGCGTACGCCGTCGGGCGCGCGGCCGTCGAGCGGGCGCTGGCCGGGGAGAACGCGATTATGCCGACCATCGTCCGCCGCGCCGACGACCCCTACCAGTGGGAGATCGGCAGCGTACCTCTGACGGAAGTCGCCAACGTGGAGCGCCAGTTGCCGTCCGAGTACATCAGTGATGACGGCTTCGGCATTACCGACGCGTGCCGGCGCTACATGCGTCCCCTGATCCAGGGTGAGGATTATCCGCCCTATCGGGACGGGCTGCCCGCCTATGTGGCACTGAAAAACGCCTCGGTGCCACGGCGCCTGAGCACGGAGTTCGACATCTAAAACGGTGCTGAACCAGGGCGTGTTGCCCTGTTCAGCGCGGCGCATCCCATGCCGTTCCGGGCAGCGGGGGCGGCAGTCACTTCAAGGTCCGCAACAGCAACGAGAGGTTGGACTCATGAACATCGATCACATTCCCGCCGGCAAATCCGTGCCGGACGATATCAACGTCATTATTGAGATCCCGCAGAACGCGGACCCGGTCAAGTACGAGGTGGACAAGGACAGTGGGGCCCTGATCGTGGACCGGTTCATGTTTACGGCCATGCACTATCCGTGCAACTACGGCTTCGTGCCGCACACGCTGTGCGGGGACGGCGACCCCGCGGATGTCCTGGTGATCGCCCCGTTCGGCCTCATCCCGGGTTCCGTCGTGCGCTGCCGGCCCGTGGGTGTGCTGGAGATGAGCGACGAGGCGGGCGAGGACGCCAAGATCGTGGCGGTTCCGGTGAGCAAGCTCACGCCGCTGTACGATCGGGTGCAGGAGCCGGATGACTTCCCGCCCATGCTCAAGGAGCAGATCGGCCATTTCTTTGAGCACTACAAGGATCTGGAAAAGGGCAAGTGGGTGCGCATCGACGGCTGGAAGGGCGCGGAGGCGGCCCGCAAGGAACTCCAGGACGCCGTCGACCGCTACGCGCGCGAGGGCTAGCGGCGAATTCATCCTGCGCTGTTCTCGTTCAGGCCGCCGCCCCGTGCCGGTGCATTCGGCGCGGGCGCGTGCCGCCTTGGTGCAGACAGGGGTGGACATGACGTTCAGCCGGTCTATAATCCATTTTACGACGCAGTGCAGCATGCTTGCGCGACCCATGGGGCGACCCATGGGGCGACGCAGAGGCACGCTGCACTGCGTCGTAAAATGGATTATAGACCGGCTGAACGTCATGTCCACCCCTGTCTGCACCAAGGCGGCACGCGCCCGCGCCGAATGCACCGGCACGGGGCGGCGGCC
>JAWOFB010000269.1:0-2605 GCA_046482445.1 Ectothiorhodospiraceae bacterium
GGCGTGGAAATCAGCAATCGCGCCCACCGTTTCCGCGTTCACCGCCGCCTGCTCGCCGCTGACGCGGAAACGGTGGGCGCGATTGCTGATTTCCACGCCCAGCCGCCGTTCCACCTGGCGCAGGTTCTCGTCGAACTGACCGCACAACCGCGCCAGACGCTCGTTGTCCGCGGGCTCGAGACTGAAATCCAGGGACTCGGACTGGTCTTTCAACAGCGCCTCGGAGACCTCATGCCGTAGCGGCCCGGGTGACCGGGGCGGCGTCGTCATCGGGGAAGGCCACCATCTCGCCGCGCAGCGAATTGGGCATGGCCTCGGTAATTCGCACCTGCACGAAGCGGCCAATGAGCCGCGGGTGCCCCGGGAAATTCACAACACGGTTATTCTCCGTGCGCCCGGCAATTTCGCCGCTGTCCCGGCGCGAGCGCCCATCCACCAGGACAGTCTGAACCGTGCCCACCATGGCCTCGCTGATCGCCCGGGCCTGGGCCTCAATGGTGGCCTGCAGGCGCTGGAGCCGCTCTTTCTTGACCGCATGCGGCGTGGTATCGGCGAGCGATGCGGCGGGCGTGCCGGGACGGGCGCTGTAGATGAAGCTAAACGAGTGATCGAAACCGATCTCGCGCACCAGATCCATGGTGGCCTCGAAACAGTCATCGTCTTCCCCCGGAAAGCCGATGATGAAATCCGACGACAGGCTGATGTTGGGCCGGATGGCGCGCAGCCGCGCAATCTTGTCCTTGAACTCGCTGATGGCGTGGCCGCGCTTCATGAGCTTGAGAACGAAGTCGGACCCGCTTTGCACCGGCAGGTGCAGGTGGTCCACCAGCTCCGGGATCTCCGCGTAAGCCTGGATGAGGCTGTCACTGAACTCCACCGGGTGCGAGGTGGTATACCGGATACGGTCGATACCGTCGATGGCCGCGACATAATGCAGAAGCAGGGCCAGATCCGCCTCCGTGCCATCAGGCAGGCTTGCCCGGTAGGCGTTGACGTTCTGCCCCAGGAGGTTGACTTCACGCACGCCCTGATCGGCCAGATCGGCCACCTCGGCGATCACGTCATCGAAGGGCCGGCTGATTTCCTCGCCCCGGGTGTAGGGTACGACGCAGAAGCTGCAGTATTTGCTGCAGCCCTCCATGATGGAGACGAACGCCGTGGGTCCCTCGGCCCGCGGCTCCGGCAAGCGATCGAACTTCTCGATCTCGGGGAACGAGACATCCACCTGCGCCGGCTCGCCGGCGCGCACCCGGTCAACCATCTCCGGGAGCCGGTGCAGGGTCTGCGGACCAAAGACCAGATCCACGTAGGGGGCGCGCTGCTTCAGCGCTTCGCCCTCCTGGGACGCGACGCACCCGCCGACCCCGATGAGTACATCCGGGTTGCGCTCCTTGAGGTGGCGCCAGTGCCCCAATTGTGAGTACACCTTGTCCTGCGCCCTCTCGCGGATAGAGCAGGTGTTGAGCAGAATCAAGTCGGCGTCTTCCGGCCGCTCGACCCGCTCGTAGCCGCGTTGATCAACGAGCACGTCTGCCATGCGGGCGGAGTCGTACTCGTTCATCTGGCAGCCGTGCGTCTTAACGAAGACCTTGCCTGTCATGGATACTCGCGGGTGGATCGCTCACAACCACCGGTCATCGTCACCAGTGGGCCAATTGTGGCTGCAGGTTAACCCCCGGCCATCCGGCGCGGCAAGGGCGCTCCGACGCGCACTACGCGGTCCCCCGACCCAGCCGGTACATCTCCATGAGCGCCTCCACCCGCTGGGCATCCTCGGGCTCCAGCTCAGCCAGTTCCAGGCCCGTGTGGTGAAACACCGAGGTCTCTTCTTTGCGGGACCAGACCGGCCGCGCATCGACGGTAATGACATCCGCATCCAGCAGCGGTCGATGCAGTTCCAGGCGCAACCGCAGCCATTCCTGGCCGTCGGCCAACCGCAGCGCATCCTGGCTCTGGAGCATCAGGCCGTAGATGCTGATATCCGCGAGATACCCCAGCAGCTCGCCGGTATCGTCCCGGAACACCCGCAGATAGTGGTCCAGGACCTCACGGTGAATCCGCCGGGCATCCTCACCTGTCGCCATGGGCACTCCTCCGCGCGCAACCTTGCCGTTATCGTTTGTATGGATCGTTCAATGACCCGTCGCCGGGCGACGGCACCATGGGGCGATGCGCCAGCGTTCACTCGTAGCGGGCGAACACGCCGGCGTCACCGCCCTCCGCAAACACTACAACCTCATACGGCTCGCTGCGAGCACCCTGCTCCATACCGGGCGATCCCACCGGCATGCCTGGCACGGCCAGACCGTCGGCCTCCGGGCGCTCCTCGAGGAGCCGTTGCACATCCGCAGCCGGCACGTGGCCCTCGATGACATAACCGTCCACCAGGGCGGTATGGCACGAGGCCAGATCCCGTGACACGCCATGCTCCTGCTTGAGCTCCATGAGCTCTCGCTGGGAGATATCCTGACTCTCAACCGTCAGCCCCTCGCTGCGCAAGTGCTCCACCCAGGCGCTGCAACAGCCGCAGGTCGGGGTCTTGTAGACCGTCACGGTCTCGGCGCTCGCCGCGGCGGTACCCACCGACGCCCCGCTGGACACCAGG
>JAWOFB010000275.1:0-18788 GCA_046482445.1 Ectothiorhodospiraceae bacterium
ACCGGCCACTCGGGTGCCGGCAAGAGCACCGTGCTGCGCCTGATCCCGTTGCTGGAGCGCCCCAGTTTCGGTCGCATCGAGCTCAACGGCATCGATCTGGCCCATGTCTCGCGCCGGCGCATCCCCTACCTGCGGCGGCGCGTCGGCATGATCTTCCAGGATCACCGCTTGCTCGAGGAGCGCACGGTCTACGAGAACGTGGCCCTGCCCCTGGCCATCGCCGGCGTGCCGCGGCGCGAGATGGGCCGGCGCGTCCGCGCCGCTCTGGACAAGGTCAACCTGCTGCGCCACGAGAACGCCTACCCGGTGACGCTCTCCGGCGGCGAGCAACAGCGCGTGGGCATCGCGCGGGCGGTGGTCACCCGCCCCCCGATCCTGCTCGCCGACGAGCCCACCGGGAATCTGGACCCGGAACTCTCGGAGGAAATCATGGGCCTGTTCGAGTCGTTCAACCGTGTCGGTGTCACCGTGCTCATCGCCAGTCACGATCTGGGACTCATCCAGCGCCTGGGGTATCGGTATCTGAGCCTGGCGGAGGGACGCCTGAGCCGGGACTCCGTGACGGCGTCGGGGGCCTGATTGGTGGCGCGCGGCGGCTTGACGGGGCGCATTCAGCGCTGGCTTGCGGATCATGCCCGGGCCTGTGTCGGGGCGCTGGGGACGCTGACGCGGCAACGACTGGCCACAGTCATGACGGCGGGCGTGCTGGGCGTGGCCCTGGCGCTGCCGGCGGGCTTTTTGCTGGCCCTGGAGCAGCTGCAACAAGCGGCCGGCGGGTGGGACGACGGCGCCCGGATCTCGCTGTTCCTGCGCGATGATCAGGACGCCGAGCGCGCCGGCGAGCTGGCCGCGGAGCTGGAGCAGCGCGAGGATGTGGCCGGCACCCGGGTGATCAGCCCGGACGAGGCCCTGGCGGAGCTGGAGGCCAACACCGCCATGGAGGATGCCCTGGCGCTGCTGGACGGCAACCCGCTGCCCGCGGTGGTGGTGGTTCGCCCCCCGCCGGGTTTGGCCGTGGCCGAGCTGGGCGACCTCAACGAGACGCTGGCCGGCATCGAGGGGGTGGCCGAAGCCCGACTGGACCGGGACTGGGCATTGCGTCTCGAGGCTATTCTGGACCTGGCCCGGCGGGCGGCCTGGCTGGTGATCGGGGCGCTGGGGCTGACGGTGGTCCTGGTCGTGGGCAACACCATCCGCCTGGCCATCGAGAACCGCCGCGAGGCCATTGTGGTCACCAAGCTCATCGGCGGGACCGACGCCTTCATCCGGCGCCCGTTTCTCTACGAGGGCGCCTGGTACGGGCTGTTGGGCAGCGCCCTGGCGGCCGTGCTGGTGACGGCGGGGCAGTTCGCCCTGCAGGGGCCGGTGGCGCGCCTGACGGCCCTGTACGACGGCAGCGCCGGCGTGACTGGCCTGGGTCTTCAGGGCACGGGCTTGCTGGCGGTTACCGGTGTCGGCCTGGGTCTGTGCGGCTCCTGGGTGGCCGTGGGGCGTCACCTGGCCGCCATCGAACCGCGGGCATGACACAGGGGTTGAAAACCTGAGCCAGCGGCCCCATATACCGTTTGCACGCGGGCCGGATGGCGTCATGGTTCCCGGTCTCGCGCCCTGTGAAACTTTCGCTGCGCTTAGCACTCCAAGTGGTTGATTGCTAGACTGAGTGGCGAAACGTACGAAGGGGGAGTTCACGATGGGTACTGCACTGACGCACGCAACGATGCAACAGCTTCCGCTGCGTGCCGGCAGCGAGGAAGCCTACATCCAGGCTGTCAATCAGATCCCCGTTCTCAGCGCCGAGGAAGAATACGAGCTGGCCGTGGAATACCGCGACCAGCAGGATATCGATGCCGCACGGCAGCTGGTGCTGGCGCACCTGCGGTTCGTCGTGCACGTCGCGCGCGGCTACAGCGGCTACGGGTTGCCGCTGGCGGACCTGATCCAGGAAGGCAATATCGGTCTGATGAAGGCCGTCAAGCGCTTTGACCCGGAGGTCAAGGTTCGCCTGGTGTCGTTCGCGGTGCACTGGATCCGGGCCGAGATCCATGAATACATCCTGCGCAACTGGCGCATCGTCAAGGTCGCCACCACCAAGGCCCAGCGCAAGTTGTTCTTCAACCTGCGCAGCTCCAAGAAGCGCCTGGGCTGGCTGACCCACGACGAGGTGCAGAACGTCGCCAGTGACCTGGGCGTCAAGCCGGAGACGGTCCTGGAGATGGAGTCGCGGCTGAGCGGGCAGGATATGGCCTTCGATCCGCAGCCCGACGCCGAGGGTGATGACGAGACCGTTATTCGCTCGCCGGCGGCCTATCTGTCCGACGATCGCATGGACCCGGCGGCCCAGATCGAGTCGGATGACTGGGACGACCATCAGGTGGATTCGCTCAATAGCGCCGTGGAACGCCTGGACGAGCGCAGCCGCGACATCGTGCAGCGCCGCTGGCTCAGCGAGTCCAAGACGACCCTGCAGGAGCTCGCTGACCACTACGGCGTCTCGGCGGAGCGCGTGCGGCAGCTGGAGAAAAACGCCATGAACAAGCTCAAGGCCGCCATGGCGGCCTGAGCCGTTCCGGCGCGAACGGGGACTACAACCAGGGGCATGACCGCATGGCCCATGCCTCACCCGATCGCCTCCGGTGAGGGTGGCCACGCCTCACGGGAGGCTGCTGTGTGTCAGAACAGGGCGTTGTCCTCCCACGGCACGGACATCGCCAGGCGATCCTGCAAGAATGAGCTATCCGCTGCTTCCAGTTCCTGCTCGCCGTCCAGTCGCGTGTCCGCTGCCATGAGCGCCTTGCGGATGCCGCCGCCGTCCACGGGCATGAACAGGTACACCTGCATGCCGTAGGACTCGCGCCCCACAACCACGTCCCAGTGGTTGCCCTCGCTGTCGCTGATACGTCGCATGGCGCTCTCGTCGCTGGTCGATGGGCTCCCCGCCCGGATTATACGAGGCCGCGCTCCGCCAGGGACACCGGCGGACCCTCGCCTATGACAAAGTGATCCAGCAGGCGGATATCCAGAAGCCCCAGGGCTTCGCGCAAACGCCGCGTGATCTGCTCGTCCGCGGCGCTGGGCTCCGCCACCCCCGAGGGGTGGTTGTGAGCGACGATGACCGCGGCCGCATCCAGGGCCAGGGCGCGGCGCACCACTTCCCGGGGGTAGACAGCAGCGGCGTCCAGGGTGCCGTGGAACAACTCCTCGAAGGCGAGAACCCGGTGGCGGTTATCCAGGAACAGGCAGGCGAAGACCTCGCGGCTGCGACCGGTCAGACGCGCCTCCAGGAACGCCGCCGTCGCCCTTGGTGACGTAAGCGCCTCGCCGCGCTCGAGTTCCGCGGCCAGATAACGCCGGCTCAGCGCCAGTACCGCCTGGAGCTGGGCGTACTTTGCGGTACCCAGTCCGGCCTGACTGCAGAAGGTCCGGCGGTCGGCGGCAAACAGCCCCCGCAAGCCCCCGAACGCAGCCAGCAGGTGGCGGGCCAGCGCCACCGCGTCGAGCCCCTGGTGCCCGGTTCGCAGGAAAATCGCGAGCAACTCGGCATCGGACAGGGCGTCCGCACCGTCACGGATAAGGCGCTCGCGGGGTCGCTCGTTCTCGGGCCAGTCCCGGATGGCCATGATCGCCCTCCCTGGATCGCTCCCAGACGGAGTTTAGCAGGCTGTACCGCGGGCGGGGACAGGGTCGTTACCTCAGCCGGCCAGATCCCGTACACTTGCGCTGCGAAGCCAGAACGGATTGCACCATGGGGCTGTTGCAGGACCGGAACATTCTGCTGGGCGTGACCGGCGGCATTGCCGCCTACAAGGGCGCCGACCTGGTGCGGCGGCTGCGTGACGCAGGCGCCGACGTGCGGGTGGTGATGACCGCCGGCGCTCAGGAGTTCGTGCGTCCGTTGACCTTCCAGGCCGTCTCCGGGAACCCGGTGCACACCAGCCTGCTGGATCCGGATGCCGAAGCGGCCATGGGGCACATCGAACTGGCCCGCTGGGCGGATGCCGTTGTCATCGCCCCGGCCAGCGCGGATATCCTGGCGCGCCTGGCTCACGGGCTGGCGGACGATTTGCTGACCACGCTGTGCCTGGCCACGGAGGCGCCGCTGGCGGTCGCCCCCGCCATGAACCGGGTGATGTGGGATCACCCGGCGACGCGCGACAACACCGCGCGGCTGGCAGAGCGGGGCGTGACCGTGCTGGGCCCTGGTGCCGGCGACCAGGCCTGCGGCGAGACCGGGTCCGGGCGGATGCTGGAGCCGATCGAGTTGGTCAGCGGTGTGGCGGCCCTGTTCCAGGGCGGCGAGCTTGCCGGGCTGCGGGTGCTGATGACAGCCGGTCCCACCCGCGAGCCGCTGGACCCGGTACGCTACATCAGTAATCGCAGTTCCGGGCGCATGGGCTTCGCCATTGCCGCTGCGGCTGCACGGGCGGGGGCCCGGGTGACGCTGGTGGCCGGCCCCGTCACTCTGGCGACACCGGCCGGTGTCGAGCGCATCGACGTGGAGTCGGCGGCGGCCATGCACGAGGCGGTTCAGGCGCGCGTCGCCGACAGTGATATTTTCATCGGCTGTGCCGCCGTCGCGGATTACGGCGCTGCCGAGCCGGCTACGGCCAAGATCAAGAAAAACGAGGCCACCATGACCCTGGCGCTGGCGCGCAACCCCGACATCCTGGCGGACGTCGCCGCCCGCGATGCGCCCCCGTTGACCGTGGGGTTCGCGGCGGAGACCCACGACGTCGAGCGCTACGCCGAAGACAAGCGCCGTCGCAAGGGGCTGGACATGATCGCCGCCAATCAGGTGGGCCAGCCCGGCGGCGGCTTCGATCACACGGACAATGCCCTGAGCGTGACGTGGGAGGGCGGTGGCGTCGCGCTGGGGCCGCAGCCCAAGACAACGCTTGCAACCGAGTTGGTCGCCGTCATTGCCCAGCGCTACCGCCACTCGCGTCCGGGGGGGCGCTCATGAGCGATCGCGTGGACGTGCGTATTCTCGATCCCCGGCTGGAGCGTGACTGGGGTTTGCCGGACTATGCCACCCCGGGTGCGGCGGGCGTGGATTTGCGGGCGTGCCTGGACGAGGCCACCGAACTTGCGCCGGGCGCCACGCTGTTGATCCCTTCGGGTCTGGCCATCCACATCGGCGACCCCGGGCTGGCGGCGACCATCCTGCCGCGCTCGGGGCTCGGCCATAAACACGGCATTGTTCTGGGCAATCTGGTGGGGCTGATCGACTCCGATTACCAGGGGCAGGTCTATATATCCTGCTGGAATCGCGGCACCGGGCACTACACCATCGAGCCGGGTGAACGCATCGCGCAGCTGGTGTTCGTGCCCGTGGTGCGGCCGACCCTGCGCGTGGTCACGGAGTTCGAGGACAGCCAGCGCGGCAGCGGGGGGTTCGGTCATTCCGGTCGGCAATAGCAGCGGAGTGGTCCGTGTCCCGACGTTGGGCACCGGGCCGGGCCATCGCTTCGGGGGGAGTTGAATCATGGCGACAGCGCGTCAGCGCCAAGCGAATGGAGCCGTGACCCGGTCCGTGGCCGGCATCGTCACCCTCGCCACTGCGGTCATGGTGGTCATCGGGCTGGGTGCCCTGTGGCTGGTGCGCGATGCCACCGGTCAATTGCAGCAGGCCGGTGAGAGCCGGGTGGCGACGGTCACCGCGGAGCTGCTCGCGGACGGCATTGGCGCCCGCGTGAGCGATCTGCAGCGGCGCATGGCGGCAGCGGCGGCGGATGACGGTGTGGTGGATGCCGTGGCGTCCGGTGATACCGCAGCGATGGGCGAAGTCATCAACCGGCTGGAGGCGGTCTTTCCCGAGGCGATACGGGTTGCCCTGGTACCGGAAGGCTTCGACCAGGCCAACCGGAATGCCGATCCGCCGCTTGGCTACGCGCTACTCGATATGTTCCGGCGGGCCGAAGAGGCGGGCGAATCCGTGGGACCGGAGGCGCACCGGCTGGGCACGGAGCAGGCGCACGTGAACCTGGTCCAGCCGGTGACGCGTGACGGTACGGTGCTCGGACATGTCACCGTGGCGGTACCGCCGGAGCGATTCCATATGGAAGCATCCGGTACCGCACCGGGGCGTGTCAGTCTGCTCCAGGAGGGCGACGCGGTGTTCGCGCGGGGCGAGGTGCAGGACCGCGACGCCGCGGTTCCGGTGGAGGCGTCCGTACCCGGCGTCGCCTGGCGTGTGCAGGTGTTGCCGGCGGCTGCCTCGCGCAGCAGCCCGCTCTGGGACCCCTGGTTTCTGGTTATTGCCGGCGGCATGGCGGTGCTCATGGCGACGGCGGGTTGGCTGGCCGCGCGGGGACTTGCCCGGCGGCAGGTCCCCGCAGCCCCCGCTGGTGCGGCCGACGTGACCGAGGCCCCCGTGGCCAAAGGGGATGACAGCGTCGACACGCGACCGGCAGTGTCCCGCGCCCGGCCCGACGGATCGCAACGGCCACCAACGGCGGGGATCCAGGTCGAGGAAGTCGCCTCCGAGCCGCGTCCGGGGGCCAGTGGCACGAACGGGGCGCCCGGCGGCGCTCCCACCGAGACGAAGGAGTCGAGCTTGAACGTGGATCCCAGCCTGTTCCGGGCGTATGACATTCGCGGCATCGTCGGTGACGGCTTGACCCCCGAGAGCGTGACTGCCATCGGCCGCAGTATCGGTAGCGAGGCGGCGGCGCGCGGTTGCACCCAGGTCGTGGTGGGCCGGGACGGCCGCTTGTCCAGCCCCGAGCTGGCCGACGCGCTGATGCGGGGGCTACAGGCGGCGGGCCGCCATGTTATCGACATTGGTCAGGTGCCCACGCCGGTAATGTACTTCGCCACCCATCACCTGGGCACGGGCACCGGTGTGGCGCTCACCGGCAGTCACAACCCGCCCGAATACAACGGCATGAAGGTCATGATCGCCGGCGAGACCCTCTCGGGCGAGGCGATCACCGGCCTGTACCGGCGACTGCAGGACGGCGACCTGATCAGCGGCGAGGGATCGGTAACCCGCCGGGATGTGGTCGATGACTACGTGGAGGCCATCGCCGGCGACATTACGCTCCATCGGCCGCTGCGCGTCGTCGTGGACGCCGGCAACGGCGTTGCCGGGGAGCTGGGCCCGCGGGTTCTGCGGGCCATCGGCTGCGAGGTGGAGCCGCTGTACTGCGAGATCGACGGCAACTTCCCCAATCACCACCCGGATCCCAGTGACCCCGCCAATCTGGATGCCATGATCCGGCTCGTCCGGTTGCGCGAGGCAGATTTGGGCCTGGCCTTCGACGGCGATGGCGACCGGCTCGGCGTGGTGGACAGCCGGGGCAAGATCATCTGGGCGGATCGCCAGATGATGGCCTTTGCGGCGGACGTGCTCACCCGGAACCCGGGCGCGGACATCGTCTTCGACGTCAAGTGCTCGTCCCAGCTCGCCCAGGTCATCACGGCCAACGCCGGGGTGCCGGTGATGTGGCGCACGGGTCACTCGCTGATCAAGGGCAAGCTCAAGGCCAGCGGTGCACCCCTGGCCGGGGAGATGAGCGGCCACATCTTCTTCAATGACCGCTGGCCCGGTTTCGACGACGGCATCTATGCCGCCGCCCGGTTGCTGGAGATCCTGTCCATGGACGCACGAGCCAGCGCGGAGTTCTTCGGCGAACTCCCCGAAGCGGTGAGCACGCCGGAAATCAAGGTCTACCTGGAGGAGGGCGAACCGCCGCAGGTGATCGAGCGCCTGGTGGCTGCGGCAGCATTCCCCGACGCGCGCGTGACCACCATCGACGGCCTGCGCGTGGACTTCGCCGACGGCTGGGGGCTGGTCCGCTCCAGCAATACCACGCCCTGCCTGGTGCTGCGGTTCGAGGGTGACAACGACGAGGCGCTGGAGCGGATCAAGTCGCGGTTCCGCGACCTGTTGCTCGAGGCCCGCCCGGGCCTCGAGCTGCCGTTTTGAACCGTCGCCCCACACCGTTTTAGGACATGAGCATGGCGAGCCACAACAAAACGCCCGCGGAGGTTGCCGAGGTTCTCACGGAGGCGCTGCCGTATATCCAGCGCTTCCACGGCAAGACCATCGTGGTGAAGTTCGGCGGCAACGCCATGGTGGATGACGCGCTCAAGCGCAGTTTCGCGCGCGACGTTGTCCTCATGAAGCTGGTGGGCTTTAATCCGGTGGTAGTTCACGGCGGTGGTCCGCAGATCGGCGAGCTGCTCGAGCGCATCGGCAAGGAGACGGAATTCGTCCAGGGCATGCGGGTGACCGATGCCGAGACCATGGATGTGGTCGAGATGGTGCTCGGCGGTCTGGTGAACAAGGAAATCGTACAGCTGATCAACGCCCAGGGCGGCCGGGCCGTCGGCCTGACCGGCAAGGACGGCGGTCTCATCCGCGCGCGCCAGCTGCGGCTCGAGGGCGTGGGAGCCGAGGCGGGCGATCACGCCGCCACGGACATCGGCCACGTCGGCGAGGTGGCGGGCATCGACGCCTCCGTGGTCCACATGCTGGATACCGGCGAGTTCATCCCCGTGATCGCACCCATCGGCGTGGGCGACGACGGCCGCGGGTACAACATCAACGCCGATCTGGTCGCCGGCAAGCTCGCCGAGGTGCTGGACGCCGAGAAGCTGATCCTGTTGACGAATACGGTGGGGCTGACCGACGCGGACGGCGGACTGCTGACCGGCCTGGACGCCGCGCACGTCGAGGCACTCATTGCCGATGGCACGGTGCAGGGCGGTATGCTGCCCAAGATTCGCTGCGCCCTGGAGGCGGTCGCCGGCGGCGTACGAGCCGCCCATATCATCGACGGGCGTGTCGACCACGCGTTGCTGCTGGAACTGTTTACGGATCAGGGTGTGGGAACCCTGATCGAGGGTCAGCCCGCCGCCACCGGGTAAACCGGGGCGGACCGTCGTCCTTCCAGCGAGCCGGTGGCGCCAGTCAGCCGGTGTCTTCGTCTTCGGCGTCGTCCGCGCCCTGAAGCTCCCGGAACCGCTCGATGTGGCTGGCGAACTCGGTTCGCACTTCCTCCATGTCCGCCTGCCGCCGCTCGATGAAGTCCTGCTGCTTGGTCACGCGCTCTTCGAGCTGTTCAATGCGCTCGTAGACCGGCTCCGGGTTGCCGTCGGCCATGCGTTCCTGACGAGCTGCATCCTCGCGCAGGCGCTCCAGCTCCTCTTGGTACCGTTCCACGCGCCGCTGCGCCAGGTCGACGCTGGCGCGCAGGTTGGCCACCCGCTCGTCCCGGGCCTCCTCCAGTTCGCTGACACTGGTGTAGGTCCGGCGCAGCATGCGGTCGTATTCGGCCTGGGCCTGCTGCTCCTGGCGCCGGAGCTCCTCGGCGCGCTCCTCCTGGCGCTCGCGCTGGCGCTTGAGCTCGCGTTCCTCCTCGGACAGCGCGGCATCCACCTCCTCCAGCAAGCGTCCCGTGCGATCATAGATGTCACGGGCGTCCGCGGCCTTCTCGGCGGGCAGGGAATCGCTGTAGTGGACATTGCCGTCCTCGTCCGTCCAGCGATAGAGCTCCTCGGCTGTGGCCGTGTGCAGCAATCCGCCAGCCGTGATGGCCACCACCAGCACCGCCGCCTTGATACGGGGCGGACGCAGCCTCCGTGCAACGGCCTTTGGGCTCATGGGCGCTTCTCTCCGGACTCGGATTCTTGTGTCCCACGAGTGTACGTCACCGGACCCGCTGTAGGGCAATCGGTCACGGTCACCGCGCAAGCGTCTCCGCGAGCCGGAGCCATGCCTCCGGCAACTCCTTACGCTCCTGACCGACCCGGGCGAGCGGTGTTGTCGCGACGGCGCCGGCGCGGATACCCAGCATGATGTCCGTGTAACCGCCGCGCAGATGGTCCACGGCGCTGGCCCCGAGCACCGAGGCGAGGACCCGGTCGTGGCCACTCGGGTTACCGCCCCGCTGGATGTGGCCCAGGATGCAGGCGCGGGCGGAGTGGCCGTGGCTGTTGAGCTCCTCCGTGAGGCGGTTGGTGTAGCTGGGGTCGGTTCCCTCGGCGACGACGACCACGCTGCTGCTGGCCTTGGCGCGGGAACGCGTGCCGGTAATCCGGCTCATGAGTTCGTCGCCGGTAATGGCCTGATCCGGTAGCAGAATGGCTTCCGCGCCCCCGGCGATGCCCACCGAGAGCGCGATAAACCCGGAGCTGCGGCCCATAACCTCCACCAGGAACAGGCGGTCGTGGGAATGGGCCGTGTCGCGGATACGGTCGATGGCCTCCAACGCGGTATTGACTGCCGTGTCGAAACCGATGGCGTCGTCGCTGCCGGGGATGTCGTTATCGATGGTGCCTGGCAACCCGATGACGGGGATATCCGTTTCCGTGGCCAACAGGTGGGCCCCGGTGAGGGAGCCGTCACCGCCGATGACGACCATGCCGTCCACGCCCTGGGCGCGGAGATTCTCGCCGGTGCGCTGGCGCACGGCCGGGTCTCGGAAACCCTCGCAGCGGTCGGTCTTGAGCAGGGTTCCGCCGCGCTGGAGGATGCTGCCCACCGATCCCATGCTGAGGTCGCGGAGTTGTCCCTCGACCAGGCCGCGAAAGCCGCGCTCGGCGGCCAGGACCTCGATGCCGTGGGCGCCGGCGGTGCGCGTGACCGCGCGCACGGCGGCGTTCATGCCGGGTGCGTCACCGCCGCTGGTGACCACGGCCAGGCGGCGGATGGTCTGCGTCGGAGGCATCTCGGGAAGCGTCCACACGGCACGGTCTCCTGTCGTCTCGGGCACCGCCCGCGGCGATCATGCCCCGTAGCGGTCGCGGTAGTCGCGGATGCGTTCGAGCGCGGCGTCGCTGTCGCCGCGCTCGGCGAGCCAGGTGATGACGTCGTCCAGCGTCACAATCGGCGTGACCGGCACGCCCAAATCCGCGCGCACCTGGTCCACCGCCGAGCGCTCGCCCTGGCCCTGTTCCTGGCGGTCCAGTGCCACGGCGACCCCGGCGAGCCGTGCCCCGGCTTCACCGATCAGGGTCGCTGACTCGGCCACGGAGGTGCCGGCGGAGATGACGTCGTCGATCACGATCACGCGACCCGCCAGCGGCGCGCCCACCACCGTGCCGCCTTCACCGTGATCCTTGGCTTCCTTGCGGTTGAAGGCCCACGGGACGTCTTCGCCACCGTCATGTGCCAGGGCGATGGCCGTGGCACTGACCAGCGGGATGCCCTTGTAGGCGGGGCCGAAGAGCATGTCGAACGGCGGCCCGGCGGCCCGGAGGGCGCGGGCGTACGCCGTGCCCAGGGTAGCCAGGGCACGGCCGCTGTGGAACAGCCCCGCGTTGAAGAAGTAGGGGCTCAGGCGCCCGGACTTCAGGCGGAACTCGCCGAAACGCAGCGCGCCCTGCGCCAGGGCGAAGTCCAGGAATTGCCGTTGATCGTCGCGCATGCCGCTCCGTCTAGCCTGGCGGGTCGCCGCCGCCTCTCCGGACTCAACCGGTGTTGCGCATGCCGGCGGCGATGCCGTTGATGCACACCTGCAAGGCCTTGCGCAGGTGCTCCTCGTTGCGGTGGCGCACGCGGTGCAGCAACTCCACCTGTAGCCGGTTGAGCGGGTCCACGTAGGGATTGCGCACGTCCACGGACCGCCGTACCACCGGAAAATCCGACAGCGGCCGGTCGTGCTCGGTGACGGCCAGCACGGCGTCCAGGGTGCGCCGGTAGCGCGCCCGCAAGTCTTCGCCCAGGGGCTGGAGTTCCTCCGTGACAAGGCGGCGGTCGTACTGCGCCGCAACCTCCGGATCGCCCTTGGCGATGACCATCTCCACCATGTCCAGGAAGGCGTGGAAGAACGGCCAGTCCCGGAACATGGTGCGCAGTTCCTCCCCGTGACCGTTCTCTCGGGAACGCTCCAGGGCCTCGCCCACGCCCAGCCAGGCCGGTAACAACAACCGCGTCTGGGTCCAGCTGAAGATCCAGGGAATGGCTCGCAGGCTCTCCACGCCCCCGTCCTGGCGCCGTTTCGCCGGCCGTGAGCCGATGGTCAGGCCGGCGATCTCTTGCTCCGGTGTCGCCTCCCGGAAGTAGTCCACGAACTGCGGTGTATGGCGGACCAGGCCGCGGTAGGCGCTCACCGCGGTCTCCGAGAGCTCGTCCATGCGCTCGCGCCATTCCGGCTTGGGCTGGGGCGGGGGCTGCAGCGTGGCTTCCAGTACCGCGGTGGTGTAGAGCTCCAGGTTGCGCAACGCGATCCCCGGGAGGCCGTACTTGGCCTGGATGACTTCCCCCTGCTCGGTGACGCGCAGTGCGCCATTCACCGAACCCGGCGGCTGGGACAGGATGGCGGCGTGCGTGGGGCCACCACCACGCCCGATGGAACCGCCACGGCCGTGGAACAACGTCAGCTCCACGTTGTTGCGCTGGCAGCACTCAAGGAGACGCTCCTGGGTTTGATACAGCGCCCAGGCGGCGGTCAGATGACCGGCGTCCTTGCCCGAGTCCGAGTAGCCGATCATGACCTCCTGGTGGCCGTTGATGCGCCCGCGGTACCAGTCGATGTCCAGCAGGCGCTGCAGCGTGTCCTCGGCCCGTTTGAGATCGTCCAGGGTCTCGAACAGCGGTACGACGCGCAGGTAGTGCTGCACCCCGGCTTCCTTCTGCAGCAATTCCACCGCGAGGATGTCCGAGGGCCGCGCCGCCATGGAGATGATATAGGCGCCCAGGCTCTCTGGGCCCTGCTCGGCGATCACGCGGAAGGTGTCGATGACCTCCTGGACGCCCTCGTCCGGAGCGAAGTCCTGGGGAATCAGCGGACGCGGGTTGTTGAGCTCGCGGACCAGGAAGGTCTGGCGGCTTTCCTCGTCCCAGTCACTGTAATCCCCCAGGCCCAGGGCGCGCGTGATCGCGGCCAGCGCCTCGGTATGGCGGCCCGCCTCCTGGCGGATGTCGATGCGCATGAGCGTCAGGCCGAAGCAGGTTAGCCGCCGGAGCAGATCCAGCAGCCGGCCATCGGCGACGACGCCGGCGCCGCAGCGATGCAGGGACTCGTAGCAGTCTTCCAGCGGCCGGCGAAGCTCACTGGCGTGTTCGTAGATCTCGCCCTCGGGCGGGGTCTTGCCGTCGAGCCTGGCCTCCAGGGAGCGCAGCGTGAGCTGTAGCCGGGTGCGGACCCGCTTGAGCATCACCCGGTACGGCTCCCAGGTGTCGCCCACCTGTTCGCTGAGCTGGCGGTCGCGGCACTGGAGCGACAACTCCGAGACCAGCTGACTGACCTCTTTTTCATACAGACTCGCCGCCTGCCAGCGCGCCATGAGGCACGCGTTGCGCGTCACCGAGGCCGTGACCCGCGGGTTGCCGTCCCGGTCGCCGCCCATCCACGAGCCGAAGCGAATCGGGGCAACGTCCAGGGGCAGGCCGCGTCCCGTGTGTTCGCGGAGCATCCGGTCAAGGCGCCGGGCGTGACGGGGGATGGCATCCCAGAGGGTTTGTTCCACCACCGCGTAGCCCCAGCGGGCCTCGTCCAGCGGCGACGGGCGGCGCTGCCGGATCTCGTCGGTGTGCCAGCCAGCGGTAATCTCGCGCTTGAGTGCCGCGTCCAGCTCTTCGTTTTCTTCCGGCGTCAGATCGATGCGGTCCTGGGTCTCCAGGAGGCTGGCCACGGTGTTGTGCTTTTGCAGCAGCGTCCGCCGGGTGATCTCCGTGGGGTGGGCGGTGAGGACCAGCCCCACGTGCATGTTGCACACGGCCCGATGGAGTTCCTCCGGCTCCGCCGTGGCGGCCAGCCGCTGGAAGCCTTCCTCCAGCGACCCGCGCAGCGGGCCGGAATCCGGGTCCAGTGCCCAGGCCCGGCTGCGACGCACGCGATGATGCTGCTCGGCGATATTGGCCAGGTTCAGGAAGTGCGAGAACGCCCGGACCACCGGCATGATCATGTTGTCATCGAGACCGGTGAGCGTCTGCTCCAGGCGCTCGGCCGCGGTGTCGTCACCGCCACGGGCTTGCTTCGCCAGGCGGCGGACCGTTTCCACCGTCTCGAAGACGTGATCGCTGTCCTGCTCGTGAATGACCTGGCCGAGGAGATCCCCGAGCTGGCGGATGTCCTCGCGTAAAGGTTGATCGGCCGAGCTGCGTTCAACCATGGCTGCCTCGTCGCGTTGGCCGTTAACCGGCGGGGTGGTGCTGGTGTCGCGAATGGTGGTGGGGCCCGCCGGGCGCGCCGGCGAAGTCATCACCAGCGCGCCCGGGTGTGGTACTGCCTGTTACTCCGGCAGGCCGAACTGCTCGACGCTGGCGAAGATATCCGTATCGGAGATGATGCCAATGGGCTCGTCTCCCTTGTCGTTCACCGCGCACCGCCGGATGTTGCTGTTGCCCATGTGCTTGGCGCAGTCGTGCAGAGTCATGTCCACGGGCACCGTGACCAGCGGCTTGGAGGCCACCTCGCCGACCTTGACACTGTTGGGGCGCCGGCTGGGCTGGACAATGCGTGCCAGCACGTCGCGCTGGGTCATGATCCCCCACTGGTTGTCCGGACCCGGGCGCAC
The DNA here is from genome assembly GCA_046482445.1 of Ectothiorhodospiraceae bacterium. GTDB lineage: Bacteria > Pseudomonadota > Gammaproteobacteria > Nitrococcales > Aquisalimonadaceae > Aquisalimonas. The sequence continues at coordinate 14,467 of JAWOFB010000275.1, forward strand.
GATGACACTGCTGATGCCCTTCTCGCGCATCATGTGCATGGCATCTTCCACGCTGGTGTCCGCGGGTACCGAGACCGGGGTCGGGTTCATGAGATCGCCCACTGTGTGCGGGATGCGCCCGGAGTTGATCATCTCCTCCAGCGGGGACGATACCCGCCTCAGTTCCCGGGTCTTGCGGTCCTTTTCGATGGCCTGATCGCGCTCGCTGCGGAACTGCTCCAGGTCCAGTCCGCCCTGCATCTCGGCGATGATGGCGTCCGCGAACTGGCTGGTCTTGACCTCCGAGGCGCCCTCGATCTGGCGCGCGAAGTCATAGGTCACGATCTTGCTGCTGACCACCTGCTCGTAGGCGGCGGTGATGAGATCCGCCGCCTCGCTCCAGCCGATGTGGTGCAGCATCATGACGCCCGAGAACAGCAACGAACCGGGATTGACCTTGTCCTGGTTGGCGTATTTGGGCGCGGTGCCATGGGTCGCCTCGAACACGGCGACGTTGTCGCTCATGTTCGCCCCGGGGGCAATGCCGACGCCCCCGACCTCGGCGGCCACGGCATCCGAGAGGTAATCGCCATTGAGATTCATGGTGGCGATGACGTCGAACTCGTTGGGCCGCAGCAGCATCATCTGGAAGATGATGTCGGCGATGCGGTCCTTGATGACCACCTTGCCCTCGGGGCGCTTGCCACCGTAGGTGCTGTAGAGTTCCTCTTCCGTGATGGTGACGTCACCGAATTCCTCGCGGGCGAGTTCGTACCCCCAGGAGCGGAAGGCCCCCTCGGTGAACTTCATGATGTTGCCCTTGTGGACAAGGGTCACACTTTCGCGATTGTTCTCGATGGCGTACTCGATGGCCTTGCGCACCAGGCGTTTGGTGCCGAACTCGGAGATGGGCTTGACACCCAGGCCGGCGTCGGCGAAGAAGTGCTCGCCCATCTCGTCGCGCAGGAAATCCGCGACCTTTTTGTTCTCCGGCGTGCCGGACTGGTACTCGATGCCGGCGTAGACGTCCTCGGTGTTCTCGCGGAAGACCACCACGTCCACGTCCTCGGGATGGCGCAGGGGCGAGGGCACCCCGGCGAAGTGGCGAACCGGCCGCACGCAGGCGTACAGGTCCAGGTCCTGACGCAGGGCCACGTTGAGCGAGCGGAAACCACCGCCGACCGGCGTGGTCAGCGGCCCCTTGATGGACACGAGCAGATCCTGAAGGGCCTCCTTGGTCTCATCCGGGAAGTAGTCACCGTCGTACAGGCCGGCGGCCTTTTCGCCCATGAACAGCTCGGCCCAGTGGATCTTGCGCTTGCCGCCATAGGCCTTTTCCACCGCGGCGTCCCAGACACGCATGGAGGCACTGGTAATGTCCGGCCCGATGCCGTCGCCTTCGACGTAGCCCAGGATCGGGTGATCGGGCACCTGAATGCGACCGTCCTTGACAGAGATCTTCTCGCCGCTACTGGGGTAGGAAATGTGTCCGCTCATGGGTCCTCCTGTGGGAATGCGTCCGGAGATTCGGCGCATGGCCGGACGGTCGCCCTGATACGTAGCGCCTCACCCGGTGCCAGGCCGCCGGTCTTTGGGTTGTTGTCGTGTGCGAGTATAGACCCGCTCGCGGTCCCGGTTCGGCGGCAAGCGCACGTTGTCTGCTCTGCCTGCGAGCGCCACGCGGTCGGGCTCAGACGCTATACCGGCACGACGCCGTTGGCGCGCGGACACGCTGGCTGCTTATTCTGCCCGCGGCACCGGAAGCGTTCAAGCGAGCACCAGCCCCGGCTGGCGCGCTTCGACAGGCGTGCGGCGGCCGACTACACTAGCTGCACGATTCGGGTTGGTTATGGGAGCAAACAGCATGGTGCGTGACGTCGTTGTTGTCGGGGGCGTTCGCACCCCCATCGGGACTTATGGTGGCGGGCTCAAGGACGTCCCGCTGGGGGATCTGGCAGCCCGGGTCTGCCGGGAAGCGGTGGCGCGCGGTGGTCTCGACCCGGAAGCGGTGGGCCATGTGGTCTTTGGTAGCGTGATCCACACCGAACCGCGCGACATGTATCTCGCGCGCGTCGCGGCGATCAACGGTGGGCTTGCCCAGCACACCCCGGCACTGACCTTGAACCGGCTGTGCGGCAGTGGCCTGCAGGCCATCGTCACGGCCGCGAGCTACATCCGCAACGGCGACGCGGACACTGCCGTGGGTGGCGGTGCCGACGCCATGTCCCGTGCCCCCTACTGGCTGCCAGCCGGGCGCTGGGGGCAGCGCATGGGTGACGGGGTCATGCTCGACGCCATGCTGGGTGCGCTGACCGACCCCTTCGAGAACTGCCACATGGGGGTCACCGCCGAGAATGTCGCCACCGACTGGGGGATCAGCCGGGAGGATCAGGACGCCCTGGCCGCCGAGAGCCACCGGCGAGCCATCCGGGCCATCGACGAAGGGCGTTTCCGGGACCAGATCCTGCCGGTGTCCATCCAGGGCCGCAAGGGCACCACGGTGGTGGATACCGACGAGGGGCCGCGGCGGGAGACGAGCGCCGAGGGGCTGGCAGCCATGAAGCCGGTGTTCCGCCGTGACGGCGGTTCCGTCACCGCCGGCAATGCCTCGTCACTCAATGACGGCGCCGCTGCCGTGGCGCTGATGAGCGCCGAGGCGGCCGAGCGCGCGGGGCGCGAGCCACTCGGGCGACTGGTGGACAGCACGGTGGTGGCCGTGGATCCGCGCTACATGGGCATCGGCCCGGTACCTGCGGTGCAGAAGCTGCTGGAGCGCACCGGCGTGGATCGCGATGCGGTGGCTGTCTGGGAGATCAACGAGGCGTTCGCATCCCAGGCCCTGGCGGTGGTCCGGGATCTGGGCCTGGACCCGGAGCGGGTCAACCCCAACGGCAGTGGGATCTCCCTGGGGCATCCGATCGGTGCGACCGGCGCCAACCTCACGGTGAAGGCGCTCTACGAGCTCCAGCGCACCGGCGAACGCTACGCCGTGGTGACCATGTGCATCGGCGGCGGCCAGGGGATCGCCGCCCTGTTCGAACGCCCGTGATGCCGCCTTGCGTATCATCTCGCTGAATTGCAACGGGATTCGGGCGTCGGCGCGCAAGGGGTTGTTCGACTGGTTGCCTGAGCAGCAGGCGGATGTGGTCTGCCTGCAGGAACTCAAGGCCCAGGCCGATCAGCTCACCGGTGAACCGTTCCAGCCACCGGGCTACAGTGCCTATTTCCATGCCGCCGAGAAAAAGGGCTACAGCGGCGTGGGAATCTATGCGCGTCGCGAGCCGGACCGGGTGATCAAGGGGATCGGCTGGCCCGCCTTCGACGCCGAGGGGCGGCTCATCGAGGCGCGTTTCGGCGATCTGTCGGTGATATCCCTGTACTTCCCCTCGGGTTCCTCGGGGGATACCCGCCAGGGTGTCAAGGAAGGGCTGATGGGGGATTTCCTGGAGCAGTTGCGCTGCTGGCTGGAGAGCGGCCGGCGTTACATCATCTGTGGCGACTGGAACATCGCCCATCGCGCGATCGACCTGCGTAACCACCGCAGCAATGCCCGCACGTCCGGATTCCTGCCTCACGAGCGGGAGTGGCTGGACCGGGTGTTCGGCGAGTTGGGCTGGGTGGATGCCTTCCGATCCTTGTATCCGGACCGGGAGCAGTACACGTGGTGGTCCAACCGCGGCCGGGCCTGGGACAACAACACGGGATGGCGGATCGACTACCAGGTCATTACGCCGGACCTGGCTCCGACCCTACGCTGCGCCTCGGTATACACCCGCGAACGCTTCTCCGACCACGCGCCGCTGACAGTGGACTACGCCATCCCCCTGCCCGGTGATAGCGACGGGGCCTGAGCGCCGTCCGGCGCTCAGGCGAAGCGCTCTTCCAGGTAGTTCATGATGTCGTCCGACTCGTACAGCCACTCCAGCGAGCCGTCGTCCTTCTGGATGAGCAGACACGGCACCTTGGCCTCGCCGCCACCCTGAAGCAACTGCTCGCGGTAGGCCGGCACGCGCCGGATATTGCGCAGTTCAATCTTCAGCCGCAACCGCTCGATGGTGCGCAGCACGCGGATACAAAACGGACAGGTTTCGTAGTAGTACAGCGCGAGCTTGTCGGTCTCGCGATCGACCTGTTCCTGGTCGTCGGGATTGCGCGTGACTACGGCCGGATTTTGTGGGCTTGTCGCCATGGTTGTCGTCTTCGGCATCGTGTGGGTTTGTATCCGCCGGGACGCGGCGGGGCGGCCCGGCTTGTAACTGCTTCCATCTTTAGCTTGGGGCTTCTGCCCCGCTTGCACAAGCCCGCGGGAATTGTTCAGCGTTTCCCTAGGCACCTGCAGGCTC